>CAYRPW010000308.1:0-2328 GCA_964426145.1 uncultured Oscillospiraceae bacterium | reverse complement strand
CCGCCGTCGGCTTGCAGCACGTCGCAGTCCAGCGTAACGGTGCGCGGGCCGAGCAGTTTCAAATCCACCGCCTGCCGAAGCGAGCGCCCGATTAGCCGCTGAATTTCAACGCCCCGGCCGTCCTGCTTGATGCCGTCGCGCTTCTTGCGCGTATAGGTGGATGCGGGCAGCATCGCATATTCGGCGGTAACCCAGCCCTGGTTTAAATCCCGCAGGAACGGAGGCACGCCTTCTTCCACACTGGCCGTGCAGATGACCTTCGTATTGCCGAAGGAAATCAAACAGCTCCCGCCGGCTGTTTTCACAAAGTCCGTTTCAATTTCGCATTTCCGCGCCTGTGCTGCCGTTCGCCCGTCCGCTCGTTTCACATTCGGCACACCCTTTCGTCCGCATGGCTTCCATGCCATTATACGAGTTGGGTTTGCTGTTGTCCAGCGACGGCGATCTGTGCTATCATCTAGAGAACGCAAGGAAAGAGGTGGGGAAGATGGCGATGGACGGTTTCACACTTTCTTTCATGACGCGCGAGCTAAGCGATCGGCTGGTAGGCGGGCGCGTGGATAAAATCAACCAGCCGGAACGCGACCTCCTGGTCATCCTGATTCGAAACAAGGGAGCCAATCATAAACTTCTGCTGAGCGCGAACGCAAACAACGCGCGCGTGCAGATCACGGATCAATCCATTGAAAACCCGGCCGAGCCTCCCGTGCTGTGCATGCTGGCCCGTAAGCATTTAACGGGCGCCAAGGTGGCCGATATCCGGCAGTTCGGCTGCGACCGCGTGCTGACGATCACCTTCCAGTGCGTCAACGAGATGGGCGACGAGGTGCAAAAGTACATCGTCGCGGAGATCATGGGCAGGCATTCGAACCTGACGCTGGCGGATGAAACCATGCATACCATCGACTGCGTTCATCACGTGAACGCGGATATCAGCCGCGTGCGGGTTTCCATGCCCGGCAAACCCTTTACCATGCCGCCCGAACAGGACAAGCTGAACCCCTTTACCATGACCGCGGAAATGCTGGCGGAGCGGCTTTCCGCGCTCAACTGCCCGTTGTTCAAAGGGCTGATCGAAACCGTCAGCGGTCTTTCTGCCGCCAGCGCGCGGGAGCTTTGCGCGCAGGCGGGGGTTGACGAAGCCGCGCCGTGCGGTTTGTTTGACTGCGGCGCCGTGGCCGGGAAACTAACGGCCGCGTTCCGGCGGCTTCAAACAACGATCGCGCCCAGGCTCCTGTGCAACGATCAGGGGCAGGGCGTGGATTATTTGCCGTTTCCGTTTCTGACGTTCGCGCAGGAAATGCAAAGAAGCTGTGATTCCCTCAGCGCCGCGATGGACGCGTGCTACGGCGAGCGGGAGCTTGCCGCGCGCATGAAGCAGCGCGGCGAAGGAATCCATAAACGCGTACGCAACAACATCGCACGTCTGGAGAAGAAAAGGGAAAAGATGCTGGAAACCCTTTCCCAAAACGAACGCGCGGAACAAAACCGCGTGTTCGGAGAACTGCTGACCGCAAATCTTCACCTGATCGGCAAAGGCGCTGCTTCCGTCAAAGTCATCAACTATTACGACGAAGCGCAGGCACCCGTTGACATACCTCTCCAGCCGGAGCTTTCTCCCGCGCGCAACGCACAGGCGTATTACAAGAAATACCGGAAAGCCAAAGGCGCGCAGCTGTACGCGCAAAAAGAGCTGGGGACGATTGAAACCGAACTCGAAACGTTGGAAACCGTGCTGGATGATCTGGACAAATGCACCGCCGCAGCGGACTTGAACGAGATCCGCTACTTCCTGATTGAGAACGGCTTTCTGCGGCCCGATCCGGCCGCGGGCAAGCACAAGAAAATAAAGGAAGGCGAACCGTACCGTTTCCGCGCCGCCGACGGCACGGAAATCACCATCGGGAAAAATGCGGTGCAAAACGACCGGATCACCCTGCATGCGCGTCCGGACGAAACCTGGCTTCACGCGCAGGGGATTCCCGGCTCGCACGTGCTCGTCCGCACGGAATCACCACCCGCGGACGAAACCCTGCTGTTTGCCGCGAAACTCGCGCTGTATTTCAGCAAGGGCCGCAACCACCCGAACTTCCCGGTGGACTATACCAAGCGCAAGCATGTGAAAAAGAAATCCGGAACGCCCGCTGGATTTGTAATCTACCAAAACTTTCAAACCATCTACGTCGGGCTGTCGGCACAGGATTTTGAAATCATCAAGCATAAAGTGATGGAAACGGCGGGAGGGATACGATGACCACGCAGATTCGTACGGCCACTTTGCAGGATGCCGCGTTTGTCCACGACGTGTACGGTTACTACGTCGAGCAT
>CAYRPW010000307.1:0-3156 GCA_964426145.1 uncultured Oscillospiraceae bacterium | reverse complement strand
AGGATCACCCATTGCGCCAGCACCGAGAACACGCTTTCCAGCGACATCAGAAGCGATGCCACGGTGGGCGCGGTATCGCGCTGGGCAACGATTTGCAGCGTATAGGCCACGCCGCAGCTGAACACGCCCGCATACACGATGGGCACCCAGCCCGCCAGAAGGTCGCCGATGCGCGGCTGCTCAAACAGCAATGTCAGCACGATAAAAATAACGTCCGCCACCACAAACTGCGCGCAGCTTAAGCGAACGCCGTCCATCTGCGGGGAATAATGCGCGATAACCAGAATATGCGCGGTAAAGCAGAACGCGCTGATGAGTACAAGAAGGTCGCCCAGGCCGACGGTCAGGTTCTCGGTGACCATCAAAAGGAACAGTCCCACGGCGCACAGCGCCACGGCGCTCCACGTCAGCAGACGCACACGATGCCGAAAAAAGATGCCCGTCACCGGCACCAGCACGATATACAGCGCCGTTACGAAGCCCGCCTTGCCAGGCGACGTGTACAAAAGCCCGTATTGCTGCAGCGATACGCCCGCGGCCATCACCGTGCCGGAGATCAGGCCGCCCGTAAGCAAGTGGCGCTTCTGGTCCTTGGACATGGTGCGAAACGTTTGCACTTCGCGGCCGGGGTTGCGCTTTTTGGCAATCCGGTCCAGCAGTTTGATGCTGGGCAGAAGCACCAGCACCGCAAGCGCCATGCGGACGGCGTTGAAGGTGAACGGGCCCATATCGTTCATCGCCACGTCCTGCGCAACGAACGCCGAGCCCCAGATCATGGCGGTGAGCAGCAGCAGCAGATTTGCCCGGATTGTTTTTGACATATGCGTACAACAGAGCGCCGCACGGGTAGCGCAGCGCTCCTCTTTCCATCAATTCAAGCGGCGCCGTTTACTTCGCGTGGTATTCCCGGTCAACCTCGTTGATCAGCGCAACGCGGCGCGTATGCCGGTCGCCCTGGAATTCCGCGGTTAAAAACGTGCGCACGATCATCTTGGCAAGCTCGGTGCCCACCACGCGCGCGCCCATGGCCAGCATGTTGGCGTCGTTATGCTCGCGCCCCATTTTGGCGGAATAGGGCTCGGAACAGATGCAGCAGCGCACGCCGTGCACCTTGTTGGCGGTCATGCCGATGCCCTGCCCCGTGCCGCACAGGATGATGCCCCGCTCGCACTCCCCGCTTGCCACAGCCTGCGCGGCGAGCTTGCCGTACACGGGATAATCCACGCTGTCGCGGGTAAAGGTACCGAAATCTTTATACGGAAGGCCCATCTCTTGAAGCACTTCCAAAACGCTTTCCTTCAGATCAATCCCCGTATGGTCGCATCCGATGGCTATCATCCAATCAGTCCTTTCCATCCAGAAGGTCGGGGCGGCGCTCCAGCGTAATCCGGCGCGCCTGGTTTTTGCGCCACAAGTCGATATCGGCGTGGTTGCCGGACAGGAGAACCTCCGGCACAGAAAGCCCGCGGAACGCGCGCGGGCGGGTGTACTGCGGGTATTCCAACAGCCCGCGGGAAAAGCTTTCGTCCCCGGCGCTCTCGCCCGAGCCGAGCACGCCCGGCAGGTGGCGCGCCACCGCGTCGATCAGCACCAGCGCGGGCAGCTCCCCGCCGGTTAACACATAATCGCCGATGGAAATCTCCTCGTCCACCACCAGATCGATGGCGCGCTGATCCACGCCCTCGTAGTGGCCGCAGAGCAGGATCAAATCGTCCTCCCGCTGCGCGATTTCCACCACTTTTTGCTGCGTCAAGGTTTCCCCGCGCGGGCTCAGGTAGATGCACTTGCCGGTATAGCCGTTGTTTCGCGCCGCTTCCACGGCGTCTACGATCGGCTGGGCGGTCATCACCATGCCCGCGCCGCCGCCGAAGGGGTAATCGTCGGTATTCTTATGCTTGCGGGTGCTGAACTGCCGGATATCCACCGCTTCCACCGTAAGCAGGCCTTCCTCGCGCGCGCGGCCCAGAATGCTTGCGGACAGGATCCCCGAAAGCATCTCAGGAAAGATCGTCAGAACGGCGATTTTCATAGACGCTCACCTCCGGCAGCACGGCTTCGTCGAGCACGATCCGGGTTGTTGTGATGTCCCGGACCAGCTTTTTCAGGTGCGGCGCCATCATGGGCCCTTCGGGGGTTTGAAATACCAGCACGTCGGCGCCGCCGGGCTGCAGCACGTCGGTCAGGGTGCCGATCGGGTTTCCCTGCGTGTCCACGGCCTGAAGCCCGATGAGATCGGCGACGAACGCCTCTCCCTTTTGAAGCTTTCGGGCGTTTGCGCGGGCCACGTACAGTTCCGCCCCGCGCAGGGCATCGGCAGCATCGCGGGTCTCCACGCCTTCAAGCGTTAAAAACACATCCGCGCCCGATAGCCGCGCCGAAAGCACCCCGATGGGCGCAAAGGAATCCTTCATTTTGAGCATCGCGCCGCGCAGGGAAAGAAAGCGGGAAGCGTCGCCCGTTTCATGGCGCAGCTTCACCTCGCCCTGCAGCCCCTGCGGCTTCACGATAACGCCCAGCAGCAGGTAATCGTTCATTGAATCTCAACGAACACAGGCTTGCCGCCTTTGGCCGTGGCCGCGCGCACCACGGCGCGGATGGCCTTGGCGATGCGCCCCTGCTTGCCGATGACCTTGCCCATATCTTCGGGCGCGACGTGCAATTCAAGGATGATGGCCTCCGGGCCTTCCGTTTCCTCTACGGTAACGGCGTCCTTGTTGTCTACCAGGGACATGGCAATGTAGGTGACCAAATCTTTCATAAAGCTCAGCCCTCGAGTACGCCGCTCTTCTTGAGCAGATTGCGGACAGTATCGGTCGGCTGGGCGCCCTGGGAGAGCCATTTCTTGGCGGCTTCGCCGTCGATATGGATGGTGGCGGGTTCGGTCATGGGATCATAGTAGCCGATCTCGGCGATGTTGCGGCCGTCGCGCGGGCTGTTGATGTCCGCAACCACCACGCGGTAGAAAGGCTTTTTCTTCATACCCATTCGTTTGAGACGGATTTTGACCATGCTGTTTGTTCCTCCTGATTTGTTTTATGGTGAATGAGGAATGAGGAGTGAGGAATGAGGAATGGCGGTGCGGCTGCCTACGCAGCCGGTTTGAAATGAAAAATTGAGATTGCGGAGCAATCTTTCCAGCATTCCTCATTCCTCATT
>CAYRPW010000306.1:0-3186 GCA_964426145.1 uncultured Oscillospiraceae bacterium | reverse complement strand
GGGTTTCGTGTTTTTGAAATAGTATGCGTACGTCAGGCTCGGTTCTTTGGACAGGGTGACGGCCTCCGTGGTGTCGCACATGAACACCATGTGCGAGCCGCAGTCCTTCTCCTCGCGCACCTTGCCGGAAATGAAGCCGTTGCAGTTCTGCGTAAGGTATAAAAGGCCGTTTTCCGCGCGTTTCACGTCCGGAAAGTTGGCAAATTTGTTCAGCGTGCGCCCGCTTTGGAAGCCGAACCGGCGGAAGATGTCAAACGGCGCGCTCTCGGTGAGGATGCTCGCGCAGAACTCGCCGGTTTTCTGGATGGTTTCGCAGGAAAAATTCGCCTTGGACACCGAAAGGCAAAGCCACGGCGGCGTCAGCGCTACCTGCATGAACGCGTTGCCGATGAAGCCGTTGTCCTTCTTGCCGTTGCGCGTGGTGACCACAAACAAACCGTATCCGATCTGGTACAGGCAATTCATGTCGATCATTTGCCGTCACCTCCAAGCATGGCGCCTGCCAGCGCGTCCAGCTCGGCGCATTGGGTTTCCTTGATGGCGGAAAGCACGGTAATCACCGGCTCCGCAACGGTCATATTCTTCATGCCTTCCAGATGCGCGCGGATCAGCTTGCCGGATGCGACCGCCCACGAACCGCTTTCGATAATCCCCACTAGGCGGTTCTGCATGTTATGCTCCTTCATCGTATGCAGATAATGCGAAATGGGGGGATAGATGCCCATGTTGTAGGTGGGGCATGCGATCACGATTTTGCCGCAGCGGAAGGTTTCGGATAGCATCTCGCTCAGATCGGTGTTGGACGCGTCCATGATCTTCACGCGCGTTCCGCCTTGCGAAAGCCTGGCGGCCAAAGCTTCGGCGGCGTTTTTGGTATGCCCGTACAGCGAGCCGTAGACGACCAGAATGTCGTCCGGGTCTTCGGCCTGGTACGCGCTCCAGCGGTCGTATTTTTCACAATACCAGTCCAGGTTCTTGCGCCACACCGGGCCGTGCAGGGAACAAATCCTGCTGATTTTAAATTTCCGTGCCTTCTGCAGCGCCGTCTGCACCTGCGGGCCGTATTTGCCCACGATGTTGGCATAATACCGGCGGGCTTCGGGCAGCCAGTCAACCTCGAAATTCAGCTCGTCGGCAAACAGGTTGCCGCCCAGGGCGCCGAACGTGCCGAACGCGTCCGCGGAAAACAGCGTTTCGGTTTTCACGTCATACGTCATCATCACTTCCGGCCAGTGTACCATCGGCGCTGTGAAAAACTCCAGTTCCCGGCTGCCGATGGAAAGCTTGTCTGCGTCGCCTACGGTGATAAATTCAGCGTTAATCTCGCCGAAGAACTGGGCGATCAGCGTTTTGGTTTTCCCCGTGCCTACGATTTTGACCGTCGGGTACCGGCGGATCAGGGTTTTCAGCAGCGCGGCATGGTCGGGCTCCATATGGTGCACAACCAGATAGTCAAGCGCCCGCCCTTTCAGCCCCGAGGCTAGGTTTTCGAAAAACAGCTCGGCAACCGCTTGGTCGGACGTATCGAAAAGCACGGTTTTCTCATCGAGGATCAGGTAGGAATTATAGGCGATTCCCTTGGGAACCGGATACAGATTTTCAAACATATTCAGGCGGCGGTCACTTGCCCCCAGGTAATACAGATCGTCCGTGATATGGCGTGCACAGTGCATGACATAACCCTCCCTTAACGTTTACTTTTCCATTGTACACGCAACGGGAGGGTATGTAAATGGCCTTTATCGGGTCGCCGCGCCGTATAGGAAACCGAGCGCGGCAATGCCCGTCATCAGCCATCCGGCGGCCGGAAAACAGACCGTGTAAGGCGACGTCGTACCCGCGATTTCCAGTATGCCGCGCAGCAGGCTTCCTGCGGTCAGCGCCGCGACGCCGGAATTGTACAGGTTCAGCCACACGCGGTACCGGCGCACGGTGTTTGCGGCGGGCATGAAAACCGAAAGCAGCAGGAAAACAAGCGCGCCTGCAAGCAGCGGGTAGGCAAACATCAGCGACATGGAAGCCGAATACACCCCGTGCCCAAACAGCGAGTACCCGTACCCGAAACCTGCGCACAGAGCGCTTACGGCAAGGTACGCAAGAAAGGTTTTGCGCACCGGGCTGCGCGCGCGCACCGGTTCAGAAGTACACAATGTCGCTCACGCTCCTCTCCCCGAAAGAATGGCCGTCTGTGGGAATGTTGACAACCTCCCCGTTAAACCACATCGTGGCGGAACCGCCGCCGTCCAGATTATAGGCCACGGTGCAGCCGCGGCTTTGGAACAGCTCGGCCAGCTCGTAAAGCGACAGGCCAGCGCTTTGGCTTGTGCGTCCGTCCGATACGATGAAAAGGTAGTGCAGGGCCGAAATCTGCCCGATGGCCGTGCGGGGGTTGCTGCTGGTTGCCTTTCCCACCTCGCTTGATTGCGTCACGGCAATCTCGCCGTTGTTCACCAGCGCCGGGCCGAAGGAAAACACCTGCCACGCGCCCGCGTCCAGCAGGCTTTGCGCGGATACGTCGCTTTCGCTGACGATGGAAAAATTGCCGTCGCCGTCGATGACGAGATCCTCGTTGTCACTTGATTCGCTGCGGTACAGCACGCCGTTGCGGATCACATAGCCGCTGTTGCGGAACCCGTAAAAATCTCCGTTCACGGCGAAAATCGCATCGTTTTCCGTTGCGATCGCCGAGGTTGCCTGCGTAATGTTGCGGCCGTACGCGCTTTGTGCAAACGCGGTTTTCAGGTAGGAGCTGTCGGATACCTGAATGTCGGCAATGTAGACCACCGTATCCGAAACGGTGACGGTTTCGATGGTGATCCGGATATTATCATCCGTGTAGGACGTGTCCGTGATCACCGGCTCGCTGTCCGCACCGGCGGTTTCCGTACTGGCGATTGCCTGCGCGCCGGCCTGGTTTATCGAAACCGCGGCCGCCGCCGGCGCGAGCACACGGGGTATGACGAACGTGTCCAGCAGGACGTAGGCCATGGCGGTTAAAAGGATGAACGTATATACGATGGCCCACCGGAACGGTTTTTTGAATATGTGCATCCGCCTTCGCATCCTTTCTGCTGCGTTACGGGCACATCATGCCATGCGCCGCTGAAACGGATCTGAAAAGACTGTGAACGAACTGAAAACCTATCTGGATGATATGGTGCCCATCATGGAAATGAATCCGGATGC
>CAYRPW010000305.1:1318-3201 GCA_964426145.1 uncultured Oscillospiraceae bacterium | reverse complement strand
CACTATATTAACAACTAATGTAGTGTAGACGTATGTAATTACAAACCGATGATCGCATCAACGACGCAATTGACAAAACGACTCCTGTCTCTCTGCAATAACGTAAATGAAAGTGATGTGGAGGTAACACAATGGTTGATCAGAGTAAACTGCAGAAAATTCAACAACTGAAGAAAGAATTAATGGATAAAGGATACGAGGATTTAAAACAGAAAATCCAGCAAGTACTTGATGATGTGCTTGGCAAATCACATGAAATAGCAGTAAAGGCGCATGACATCGCACTCGGAGTATCTCTTCCCGCATGGCAGTCATTGATTAGTGGTAAAGCCCCTGTAGAAGAGTTTATTAGGGCGAAGTTTTATGCATATGTAGATTTGCTATCTAGTGCCGAGGAGTATTTAAACTCATTATAAAGAGAAATGCTTATTGCCGGAGGTCTATGTAATGCAAACCTTCTCATCCCTGTACCGGCGGCTGATGAAAGCCGGGTTGATCAAGAACCTGAACACGGAATTGGATCAGGTAAAGGCGGATACCGAGTGCGACGCGCACCAGCTGAACTGCCTGCTCAAGCCCAGGATGCACGCCCCGGTGGTGCGGCTGGGCAAGTGCATGTGCACGGAGGAGGAAAAGCAGAAGTGCGCGGAGGTGTGCTTTTTCCGCGCCATCGGGCACGATGAACACGGCAACGCGACCATTGCGGGTGATAACTGCGTGGGCTGCGGCGATTGCATGATTGCTTGTGAGAAGAACAACCTGGCCGAAATCAAGGAAGCCGTTCCGATGTTCGACCTCATCAATGAAGGCAAGCGCCCCGTGTACGCCATGATCGCGCCCGCCTACATCAGCCAGTTTTCAAGCGACGTCACCCCGGGCAAACTCCGCACCGCCTTTAAGCAGCTTGGCTTCGCCGGGATGATCGAGGTGGCGCTGTTCGCCGATATTCTGACCCTCAAGGAAGCGCTGGAGTTTGATAAATCCATCCAAAGCGACAAGGATTATCTGCTCACCAGCTGCTGCTGCCCCATGTGGATCGCCATGATCAAGAAAGTGTACAATACGCTGGTGCCGCACCTGCCCCCGTCCGTTTCGCCTATGGCGGCGTGCGGCAAGGCCATCAAGGCGCTGTATGAAGACGCCGTCACCGTGTTCATCGGCCCGTGCCTTGCCAAAAAAGCGGAAGCGCGGGAGAAGGATCTGCTGGGCGCTGTGGACTTCGTGCTGACCTTCGAGGAGATCCGGGACATTCTGGAAGCCGCCGACATTCAACCCGCAACGCTCAAAGAAGACGTTCGGGATCATTCCTCCAGGGCGGGCAGGCGTTATGCCGTTACCTCCGGCGTGAGCGAGGCCGTGAAAAGCACGCTTGCCCGGCTGAAGCCGGACCGCGCCATTCCCATCACCGCCCAGCATGCGGACGGGATCCGCGCCTGCAAGGCGATGCTGCAGGATATTCTGGCCGGCAACGTGCGCGCCAACTTCATCGAGGGCATGGGCTGCGTGGGCGGCTGCGTGGGCGGCCCCAAAGCGCTGATCGATAAAGACGAAGCCACCCGCAACGTGAATGCCTACGGTAACGAGGCGGCCTATGCCACGCCCGCCGAAAACCCCTTCGTGCTGGAGCTTTTGAAACGGCTGGGTTTCGATACCATCGAAAGCCTGCTGGAAGATAATACCCTGTTCACCCGCAATTTTGATCTGTAGCCCGCCTGAGGCAGAAAGGGGCGAAGCGCATGAAAACCCGCGCGGTGTTGCCGCTCGCGCTGCTTTTGTGCGCGCTTTTGCAGCCTGCGCTTGCGCAGGTGACGGCGGTGTACGAGGTGTTTACCGGCAGCTTTGCCGATTCGGACGGCGACGGCACCGGCGATCTGCGGGGGATT
>CAYRPW010000305.1:0-1218 GCA_964426145.1 uncultured Oscillospiraceae bacterium | reverse complement strand
TTCTACGCGGGCGATTTCGGCCCGCATATGCCGGAACTGAACCTGGATAACCCGGCGGTCCGGGAGGAAATTCTGGCCGTGGCCGCGTTCTGGCTCTCCCACGGCGCGGGCGGCTTCCGGCTGGACGCGGTGACGCATTATTACGATTCGCAGCCCGAAGCAAACCGCGCGTTCCTCACCTGGTTCTGTTCGGCCGTCAGGGAGATCGACCCGGATGCGCTGATCGTAGGCGAGGCGTGGACGGAGGAGCTTCCGATCCTCGATCTGTACCAAAGCGGGGTGGACGCGCTGTTCAACTTCCCGCTGTCCTCCACGGGTGCGCTGACGAAAGCCATGCAAAATCAGGCGGGACAGGCGTTCGCCGCGCGGATCGCAGGCTGGCAGCAGCGCATTGCGGACATCAGCCCGCTTGCGTTCGCCGCGCCGTTTTTGGGCAATCACGATCAGGGGCGCATCGCGGGCGTGCTGCGCAATGATGTACAACAGATGAAACAGGCCGCGGCGCTGTACCTGCTTTCGCCCGGCATTCCGTTTCTCTATTACGGCGAGGAACTGGGGATGACCGGCTCGGGCGACGATCCCAACAAGCGTCTGCCCATGCTCTGGAGCACGGACGACCCTGCCGGTATCTGCGTCCCGCCGCCGGATGCCACGCAGGCGCAGCGCTTGCAAACCGGCGCGGACGCGCAGGAAACCGACCCCCTGTCGCTTCTCAGCTTCTACCGCGGCGTATTGGCATTCCGCAGCCTGTACCCCGTGTTTACCCACGGCAGCGCCGCCGTGGTGGAAACCGCGGACACGCGCCTTGGCGCGTTTACTCTGGCGGATGGCGAAACCACCCTGTTCATCGCCCACAACTTCGCGCACGACGAGGCCTTGTTCATGCCTTGCGGCGGCACGCTGTTGCAGACGTTCGATACCGGCGTAACGCAAAGCGTACCGGCGGAGGGCGGCGTTATGCTCGCGCCGCGCTCGTCCGCCGTGTGGATTCTGCCGTAAAAAGCTGCGAAAATAAAACCGCCGCGGAAGCTCATCGCTTCTTCGGCGGTTTTTCGTTTGCTGCGGCGTTAGGCCCGGTTTCCGCCTCTTCTTTCTTCCCCGTATGGCGGCCGAACTGGCGGATGCCCAGCGCTTCGTTTTCCACAAACCCCATGGCAACGCTGTCCGCGCCGTGCTTCTGGCGCAGCTGGCCGATGGCCTCTTCCAGCTTTTCGTAGC
>CAYRPW010000304.1:0-3203 GCA_964426145.1 uncultured Oscillospiraceae bacterium | reverse complement strand
CAGGCCGGCGCCGCGATGGCGGCCGACCGCGTCGATCTCGTCGATGAAGATGATGGAGGGAGCCGCCTTCTTCGCCTGCTCAAACAGATCGCGCACACGGCTTGCGCCTACGCCGACGAACATCTCCACGAAGTCCGAACCGCTGATGGAGAAAAACGGCGCGTTCGCTTCACCGGCAACGGCCTTGGCCAGCAGCGTTTTGCCGGTGCCCGGAGGGCCCACCAGCAGCACGCCCTTGGGGATGCGCGCGCCCATTTCGATGTAAGCTTTGGGGTTTTTGAGGAAATCGACCATTTCCTCCAGCTCTTCCTTTTCTTCCTTGGCGCCTGCGACGTCCTTGAAGGTGACCTTCACCTTGGAGGGGTCGCTCATGCGCGCGCGGCTTTTGCCAAAGTTCATGACTTTGGAATTGCCGCCGCCCTGCCGCATGATGAGGAAATACCAAAGGCCCATGGAAACCGCCACGATGAACAAAAGCGGCAGGAAATCGACATACCAGGGGGTCACGACCGGCGCGCGGTACTGCAGCGTGAAGGAAAAGTCGCTCACGCCGATCTCATCCAGAGGTTTCCCGCTCTGGGTTGCGGTCATCTGCCGCACGGTATCGATGAAATCCTCGCCGATGGTGGTTTCGAAATCATATCTGCGGTCGGGGAAATCCGATGCCGGCGTGGCGCTGTTTTTGTATAAGCCCACCAGAGCGGTGCCCCGGATGGCAACCGCCTGCACTTGGTTTTGTTCGATTGCCTGCAGCAGCGCCGGGTATTCGATGCGCAGGCTGATCGCCTGCCCAAAACCGCCGTTGAGTATCATCGCGATTACGATAAACGCAGCGATCAGCACGACGTAACCCATCATACCGCGTTGAGACTTTTTCAAACCCTTAGTCCTCCCTTGCAGTCCCGGGCAAACGTGCCCGATGGGCTGCCGCAACGCGGCAATCCATTACCCGAGATTATACCATAAATATACCACAATACCAACACCCGAAACAAAGAAAACAAGGCGGCCCGCCAATCTTTTACAACGCGCCATCCGCTTGCCGTAAGGCTTTGGCGGTGTGCGCGGACAATGAAACGCGGATCAGAAAACCCGGATGCGCAATTCGCGCATCCGGGTTGGGATGGAAAAGATCGAAGCGCTCCGGCGGATCAGCCTTTGTACACGCCGGGTTTGATCTGGTCGCCGTACTTGGCCCTGGCGGCTTCGATCTTTTGGATGGTGGCGTCCCAGTACGCAAAGATTTCCTGCGGGGTCGCCGCGTCCATCTTCGCATAGAACGCCTTGGCGCGCTCCAGTTTCTCAATCCACTTGGTGCAGCGGAAGGTGAACAGGTAGGTGTAGGTTTCCTCCGTGAACTCCTCGTTCAGGTGCTTTTTGAAGAGCCTGGCGAGATCCGCATACATCGGAATTTTACCGGTGGGGGTTTCGTAAGCGTCGTATTCGTTGTGAATGCGGCCCTCCGCCCAGTGCAGCCAAACCTTCTTGGCCAGCTTGCTGGTTACGAACTTGCCGTCCGCGCCGCGCATGAAGTAGTTGTTGGAGAAGATTTTGGGCGTGTCTTCCCCGATCTTGATGTTGTTCATGGTGTACGCGCCCAGCGGGTAGGACACGAAGTCCATGTTCGCCATGGGGCTGGGGGTGCGCACGCCCTCGGCGCCAAGCGTAGCGCTGGTGGTTTCGGATTCCAGCGTGCAAGCTTTGAGCAGAATGCCGTCTTTCCAGTTGGGGCTCTCTTCCACGGGCACGGTGGTATCGCTGTCGCGGCCGCCGTAGAGAACGCCTTCCACTTTCACGCCGTTCTTGGCTTCGAAGCCTTCCTTGTCGATGTTGTCAAGATAATCCAGCCGATTTTCACTTCGTTGCCCTTGGCGTCCTTTACGCCCTTGTGCCACGCGCCGAAATGGTTGCGGCCTTCTTGGGGCGCTTCCACGCCCATGCCAAGCCAGTAGGGCATCTTGTCCGGGCCCATGAGAACGTTGGAGAAGATGATTTCCTGGTCCTTCATCAGGTTTTCGAAGATCACCGGGTCATCCTTGGCGTTGACGTCCTGGATGATGCCGAAGATGCCGCCCTCCACGTTCACGGCGCGGAACTCGCCGTTGATGTTGCGGAAATAGGCGATATCGTCGCCCACGATCTTCTCGCCGGGGATCATGGCTGTGGACGTTTTCCCGCAGGCAGAGGGATACGCGCCGCAGAAATAGGTTTTCCGCTTCTTGTCTTCGTCGATGGCGGCCATGACGAACATATGCTCGCACAGCCAGTCCTCCCTGCCGGACTTGGCGATGGCAAGCCGCATGGAGTGCTTTTTCAGCCCCACGGAGTTGCCGGCGTACTGCGCGTTCATGGAGTACACCATGTTGTGCTCGAGATCCATGAACACCCTGCGCTTGTCCAGATACTTGGTGTTGTTGTTTTCGTCCAGCTCGCCGGCGGAGTGGATGAAGCGGAAGAAATCCGCCTTTTCCGCATCCTTCATCTGGAGGAAATGGCTATATGCCGAGCGGTACAAAATGAACTCGGAATGGGCAACGTACCAGCTGTCGGTAAATTGAATACAGGGAATGGTAAACGGGCTTTCCGTGGGACCTTCGGAGAAGAACAGCACGACGGCGGCCTTGCCCTTCATGATGCCCTTGGAGATCTCCATGATCTCCGCGTAGCCTTCTTCGTATTCCACGGCGCCGTATTCTTTCATGCTTTCCAGTTTTTCCTTGGGCACCATGAACTTGGTGTTCTTGGTATCACGGCCCTGGTCGCCGTAACCGTCCCAGTGGATGGTCTGCTTGGGATAATGAAGCGTTACTTCCTCACCCAGCTTCAATGCCTGATCACGCACGTACTGCTGATCGCTCAGGCTGTCCGTGCAGACGTAAATCGAGGCGGGATCGCAGTGTTCGGTGAAAAAGCCGATGAACTCCATGACTTTCTCGTTGTTCAGCGCTTGAAGCTTCTGATAGCTTTCGCTGCTCATCCGTTGTTTCAGCAGTTGTTCATACTTCATACCCATTTCTCCTTTTAATAGATTCCGATTCCTTCACCATTTCCGGAATAAAGAATCAGCAATTTCCCACGGATACCATGATATATGGAATTGTCAACTTAGTCAACTTCGAAATTGCCCGTTTTGCCCGGGAATCTGCCTGCCGATTGATGAATGCGCGTTGTTGGGCCGCGTGATCTTTCAAACGGGGCAAACC
>CAYRPW010000303.1:0-3208 GCA_964426145.1 uncultured Oscillospiraceae bacterium | reverse complement strand
GAATGCGATGCGCAGAACGGTCTGCGAATCAACGGGATGAGAACGGTTCTCCGCGGCGCTTGCATTCATCATGACAACGGGCTGCTTGGCGCATGCGCGTATCCCTATGCGGAAAGGCGGAAGGTAAAGATCATGCGCGACGCAGGGTATAACGCGCTGCGCTCAGCGCATAACCCATGCTCCAAAGCGCTGCTGGATGCATGCGATCAGACCGGCATGCTTGTCGTGGACGAATTCGTGGATTGCTGGTATATCCACAAAACCAAATATGATTACGTAGACGTTTTTGATCAGTGGTGGCAGAAGGATTTGCAAAACATGGCGGATAAGGATTATAACCATCCCAGCGTTATCCTGTATTCCATCGGCAACGAGGTATCTGAAACGGCGGAAGAACGGGGAATCCAATTAACGAAGGCGATGACGGAGTACCTGCACTCCCTGGATCCCCAAAGGCCGGTCACCTGCGGCGTGAATATTTTCTTCAACTATTTGAGCGCTCTTGGTTTGGGCGTTTACAGCGACAAGAAAGCCAACCAAAGCGCCGGGCTGCCGGGCAAACGAAAGCATAAGGCGGTGGGAAGCGAATTTTTCAATCAGCTGGCAGGGAAGTTGGGCGGCACAACCATGAAGCTCGGCGCGACACTGCATGGCTGCGACGTATATACAAGGGATGCCTTTGCAAATATGGATGTTGCCGGATACAATTACGGCATTCTCCGATATCGAAAAGACGTGAAAAAATACCCCCGAAGGGTCATTCTCGGAACGGAAACCTTCTGCAAGGATGCGTATGCCTTCATCCGCAACGCCGAAAAACACCCGGCAATCATCGGCGACTTTGTATGGGCGGGGATGGATTATCTGGGGGAAGCCGGAATCGGATCGCATGAATACGATGATTACGCCAAGGATTTCACCTCCGGGGTTGGCTGGATCAGCGCCGGAAGCGGGCGGGTTGACCTCACCGGGAAAGAGCTCGCCGAAGCGCTTTATACGAAGGTGGCGTTCGGCTTGGACCCGATCCATATCGCCGTGGCTCCTGTGAACAACTACGGAAAATCACACTCGCCGTCTGCATGGAAACTGACAAACGCCGTCAGCAGCTGGTCCTGGAACGGATGCGAAGGCCGCACGACAAGGGTCGAAGTCTATGCAAAGGCCTTTACCGTCAGGCTTTATATCAACAACGAGCTTGTCGGCGATAAACGCTGCGGCAAAGACCTGCGGACATATTTCAAAGTCCGGTATACGCCCGGAACCATCAAAGCGATTGCTTGCGACAAGGATGGAACGCAAATCGCGTCCGCTTCCTTGGTATCGGCCGCGGACGATACGGTTTTGGGTCTCTATCCTGAAGAAGCAGAAATCGCACATGACGGCCTTGCGTATGTCAGGCTCATGTATACGGATTCGAACCGCATTCTCAAACCGCTGGCAAGAGGCGTTATCCGGTTACAGGTATCCGGCGGAACGCTGCTGGGTTTCGGCCACGCCTGCCCCTATAACGCGGACGGTTATCTGCAGCATACCTCGGATACCTATTTCGGCGAGGCGATGGCGATTATCAAGCCGGATAGCAATCAGATCACAGTATCCGCCAGCAGTCCGCATGGGGATCAAAGCGCGAGTATCCGTATTACGCAATCATAAAGCCATCAAACGCGCGGATCCGGTACCGCACCAAGACCCAAGCGGACGGTTGCGGCTGCCCTTCTCCGGCAAATCCGGCATCCTGCGGGCTCGGCCCAAGGCTTACGTGCAAGCACGAAAGCGTACAGGCGAACAGGCGCCGGCAGGAGCAGCCGAGCTGAACTTCATGCGCCGAATGCGAGGGACGTCCAAATGATACTCTTCCGCTCATTTCCCACATTGCTTTGCCTGCTTTCGGCGGTGCTGCTGACGGTTTGGAAAACCACGGCGAAAAAACATGCCGCGGCATGTTTTGCGGGAGCGCTGTGTACCGCCGGCGCGGTTGTTTTTGCCTTGGTGGACGGAGCGAATCTGCATGAAACGTTAGGGTATCTGTTCTTCCTTCTACTTATTTCTCTTTGCCGCAATGGTTCGCCTGCGCCTGATGCCAAACGCTGCGCTGCCAATGGGAAAAGCGAGGACGCACCATGAGTTTTGATTCCCTTGCATTCCTCCTTTTTCTGCCGCTGACCGTACTGCTGCACTGGGCCATGCCGCAGCGCTGGCGATGGGTGGTTCTGCTGGCTGCCAGTTACGTGTTTTACGCCTGGTGGAACGTCGCTCTTTCCCTTATCATTTTGTCGGTCACTGCCATATCGTACATAGCCGCTCGCGCACAGGAAACCGCCAAAACCCCCGGCGCTCGGAAGTTCTGGCTGATTTTGACCCTGGTGATCACGCTTTCCCTGCTGTCATATTTCAAGTATTTCAACCTGATCGGCAGCACCGCCGCCGCGGTTCTGTCGGCATTCGGCGGTAGCGGAGCCTATACGGCGTGGGATATCGTACTTCCGGTCGGCGTTTCGTTTTATACGTTTCAGGCGCTCTCTTACGTGATCGATGTCTATCGGGGCAGGCTGAACGCCGAGCGGCATTTCGGGTACTACGCGCTGTTTATTTCTTTCTTCCCCCAGCTTGTGGCCGGTCCGATCGAACGGGCAGGCGATCTGCTGCCGCAGCTGAGGGCGAACCGCACTTGGAAGCAAACCGATTTGCGGGCGGGTTTCCGGCTGCTGGTCAGCGGTCTTTTTCGCAAAATTGTCATCGCCGACCTGCTGGCGCCGATTGTAAACGCAGCCTACAACGCTGAAAATCCCGACGGGAGCGCGGTATTCGTCGGCACCGTTCTGTTCGGCATACAGATTTATTGCGATTTCGCGGGTTACTCCGAAATCGCGGCAGGCTCCGCAAGACTGCTGGGAGTGCGCCTGATGCGCAATTTCAACCTGCCTTATGCCGCCGTAGGAATCCGGGATTTCTGGCGGCGCTGGCACATCAGCCTATCAGGCTGGTTTACCGATTATGTATATATCCCCCTGGGTGGCAGCAGGCACGGGTTGCACAAGCAAATCACCGCCACATTGATCGTATTCGCACTGAGCGGATTATGGCACGGCGCAGAATGGAGTTTCGTGATATGGGGCCTGCTCCACGGCTTCTACATGACAACGGAACTACTTTTAAAGAAAGCCTGGCAAACCTTATCGAAGCGTTTTCAAATCGGGGGTATCCGCCG
>CAYRPW010000302.1:0-3225 GCA_964426145.1 uncultured Oscillospiraceae bacterium | reverse complement strand
TGATCTCCATTATGACCGCAAACAACGAGATCGGCACGATTGAACCCATCGCCCAAATCGGCGCGATTGCCAAGGCAGCCGGTGTACTTTTCCATACGGACGCCGTACAGGCCGTCGGCGCAATTCCCGTGGACGTCAGCCAGATGAACGTCGATCTATTGTCGCTCTCCGCGCATAAGTTCAACGGCCCCAAGGGAATCGGGGTTCTTTATATCCGCAAGGGCGTACGCATTTCGCCGTTTGTTTTCGGCGGAGCGCAGGAGCGCAATATGCGCGCCGGCACGGAAAACCTTGCGTCCATCGTCGGTTTGGGCAAGGCGATTGAACTTGCGGTGGCGGAAATCCCCGCGCACACGGAGCGCTTTACACGGCTTCGCGATATGCTGATCGACGGCGTGACGAAAACGATCCCCGACGTTCGGCTCAACGGTCACCCCGTGGACAGGCTCCCCAACAATTTCAACATGTGCTTTCGCTATATCGAAGGCGAGTCGCTGCTGATGCGGCTGGATTTGGCCGGAGTCGAAGGCTCCAGCGGTTCCGCCTGCACCAGCGGGAGCCTGGATCCCTCCCACGTCCTGCTTGCGATCGGCCTTCCCCACGAAATCGCGCACGGCAGCCTGCGGCTGACTTTGGGCATCGACACCACCGAAGACGACGTGCGCTATGTGCTTGCGGAACTCCCGAAAATCGTGCAGACGCTACGGGATATGAGCCCGCTGTACCACTTGTGTAATGCAAAGGAGAATGTATAATGTACACGGACAAAGTAATGGATCATTTTGAACACCCGCGCAACGTGGGCGAAATCGAAGGCGCTTCAGGTTCCGGCACCGTTGGCAACGCCAAATGCGGGGACATCATGAAGATGGATATCAAGGTTGAAAACGGCGTGATCGTGGATGCGAAGTTTAAAACCTTCGGCTGCTGCGCCGCCGTGGCAACCAGCAGCATGGCAACGGAAATGATCATCGGAAAAACGGTTGAGGAAGCGTTGGCGCTGACGAACAAACAGGTGATGGACGCCTTGGGCGGCCTGCCCCCCGTTAAAATTCACTGCTCTGTGCTTGCGGAAGAATCCATACGCGCGGCGCTGGAAGATTATCAGAAAAAGCACGCGTAATCGGCTTCCCGAAAGGACATAATATGCCCGAATTGCACGGGAATCTGGACGGCATCAAACAATCGACTCTGGCGGACATCAAAGCCCTGTATGACGAACAGATACCCGCCGGATCGTTTATCTCTTATGAAATCCTGCAGAAACTCTGCGGGTTTTCTGCTGCGCTGAACCGGGAAATCGCGCTGTATATTTCCCGGTACGGCGACATCGTGGACGTGATCATGGGCCAGTCGGACCGGATCGACCTGCCTGAACTCCGTCTTCGCCGAAGCAAAGCGCGCCTTTCCATGGTGCGCTGCGTGCATACGCACCCGGGCGACGAGGGAGAACTGAGCGACGTAGACCTAAGCGCGCTGCTCACCGTGCGGCTGGACGCCATGTGCGCCGTGGGCGTGAGCCAGAACGGTAACCCCACCAGCGTGCAGTGCGCTTTCCTGAATCCCTCCGTGCCGGGAAAAACGCAGCTGACGGAGTTGCTTCCCGCGAAAATGCTGCCGGACGACGAATGGCTGCGGTTGATTGAGGATGTGGATATCGCCTACCGCGCCGCGCAGCCTACGGAGGAAAAGGACGCGGAGAAGGCTATTCTGGTAGGGATCGATACCGAGGATTCGCTTGCGGAACTTCAAATGCTGGCCGAAACCGCAGGCGCGGAAACCGTAGGCACGGTGCTGCAAAAGCGCGCCAAACCGGACAGTCAGTTTTGCATCGGCAAGGGCAAGGCGGACGACCTTTCCCTGCTCACGCAAACCTTGCAGGCCAACGTGGTCATCTTTGACGAAGAGCTGACCGGCGTGATGCAGAGAAACCTGGAAGAGCTATTACAGGTGAAAGTGATCGACCGGACCGCGTTGATTTTGGATATCTTTGCGATGCGCGCAAAGACCAGCGAAGGCAAACTGCAAGTGGAAATGGCGCAGCTCAAATACCGTTCCCAGCGGCTGCTTGGGCAGGGTCTCGCGCTCAGCCGGCTGGCGGGCGGCATCGGCACGCGCGGCCCCGGCGAAAGCAAGCTGGAGGTCAGCCGCCGCAGAATCCGCGAGCGGATGCATGATCTGGAACGGCAGCTGACCGCCATGGAAAACCAGCGCTCCCTGCGCCGCAAGCGGCGGGAAAAGAACAGAATCCCCATCGTCGCGCTGGTCGGTTATACGAACGCGGGCAAATCCACCCTGTTCAACAGCCTCACCGGCGCCGACGTATTTGTAAAAAACGCGCTGTTCGCAACGCTGGACAACGTTTCCCGCCCCATCGCACTCCCCCACGGCACGCAGGCGCTGGTTGTGGATACGGTCGGCTTCATCCATAAACTGCCGCACGATCTTGTAGAAGCCTTTCACGCAACGCTGGAGGAAGCGGCGCTGGCAGATGTGATCGTCATCGTGTCGGATGCCGCCAGCCCCTATGTGCAGCAGCAATTGCGAACCGTGCATGAGGTGCTGGAAAACCTCGGGGCGGCCGAGGCTCCGCAGATTCTCGCCATGAACAAGGCGGACCTGATCGTCTGCGTTGGCGCCCGCTTTGACGACCGCGTTACCGGTCGGCTTGATGCTTTCGCGCCCAACAGCAAGAAGATTCACATCGATATCGACCGCGCCTCGGTGAACAAGACCGTTGCGGTTGACCTGCCGATCATTGGTGACTGCGCCAAAATCCTCGCCCAACTGATTGAGGCGTGGAAGGCTGGCGGCCATACCAAGGCAGACCTTACCGAATGGTACGCCCGGATCGATGGCTGGCGCGCCCGTGATAGCCTTGCCTATCCCCGACGCGATGACATCATGCCGCAGCTGGCGGTTGAGCGGCTCTATGCTCTTACCAAGGACAAAGACCCGATCATCGCCACTGAAGTTGGTCAGCACCAGATGTGGGCGGCGCAGTACTTCCACTTCATGGGGCCGAACAAGTGGCTCACCTCTGGCGGCCTTGGCACCATGGGCTACGGCCTGCCCGCCGCGATTGGCGCGCAGCTTGGCAACCCTGACAGTCTGGTGATCGACATTGCCGGTGACGCATCGATCCAGATGAACATTCAGGAACTCGGCACGGCCAGCCAGTACCGCCTGCCGGTGAAAATCTTCATCCTCAACAACGAATGGATG
>CAYRPW010000301.1:0-3243 GCA_964426145.1 uncultured Oscillospiraceae bacterium | reverse complement strand
GTACGCTCAAACCCGCGCCACGCTTGGCTTCTAGCATATGCGGCCTTTTGAACAGGCTGTCATCCCGCTTCCAAACAGGGTTTGTCAGCGGTCTAACCGGGGCGCACTTGCGCCCCGGTTTTCCTGTGCTTTCGTTTCAGCGGATGCGGATGGCGTAATCCATCCGTATGGTCCCGTCCTCCGCAGGGGCCAGATACAGCTGGTCGGGCAGGGTTTCGCTGTAGGGGAAGGTAAACCATGCCTGCGTGGGCCCAACGCCCTGGTTGCCGTAGAAACCTTCCATGGTTTCAAATACGGGAACGCCGTTTCCGTCCACCAGCTGGAGAGATTGGATATCCATGCCCACCGCGTCCACGCCGTCGAACTTCCAGTACAAAACGCCCTTCTCGTCTTTATAGCCTTCACCGTTTTGTTCGATATACGCTTCCATCACTCCGGGATCGACCTCCCAATCCACGGTGATATACGTCTGAATCGGCGTGAACACCGCGCTGCTCACCCGGGCGCGCCACCGCGGGGTTACGGTTTCCAGGTTCGGCGTCAATTCCATAATACGGTCGCGTACGGAGCAATCCAGCGTGAAGCGCACCATGCCCTTCTCCGGCAAAACGGTCTGGCCGCTGTCCGGGTCGGTGACCAGCGAATCCAGCGTCTGCCGCTGCCCGATGGGCAGGGCAATCTCTACGGCATCGCCGTTTAGAAACACGTTTTCCTGGTCCAGCCGGTAGAGCATGGAGTACACAATTTCGCCCGGCGTTTCCGTGCCCACGTCCAGCCCGCCGGACATGCTGGGCATTCCCACGGGCTGCCCGTCAATCCAGATCGTATCCACCCACCAGCCAACGTTCAGCTTTGCGATCGCGTCCATATCCTCCTGCGTCAGCAGCCGCATTCCGGAGGGATCGTCCGTAACGCCCATGGGGCTTTGCGCGTTCAGATCGCGGATGGAATAGGAGACGAACAGGGAAATGCCGTCGTACGCGGCTTCCAGCACCTTGATTTCGGCGTCGCCGATTTTCTCGTACGCCAGGTCCGTCTGCGTGATCGCCGCGGCGTTTTCCGGCGTAGTGCCCATGGTGTGGTCGAACATGCTGCCGCCCAGCAGCGTGGCCGCGATGGCTACGGATGCGACCAGCAGCGCCGCGGCAACGATATAGACAAGCACCCTGCGCTTGGATATGTGTTTACGGACTGCGTTTGTTTCCGGCTGCGGTTCCGCCTGCGCGATGGCGGAAAGCGTTTCCCGCATCGCGTTTGCAAACGATTCCGGCGGGTTGGGCACGTAAGTCCGCAGATTTGCGCGGATCATTCGTTTCTTCATCGTCAGCGCCTCCCCTCATGCTCGTGATTGAGCAGATCCTGCTGCATAACCATGCGCGCGTACATCAGCCTGGATTTTACGGTGTTCAGCGAAATGTCAAGCATGGCGGCGATTTCCCGCAGCTTGTAGCCTTCCAGATAATGCAGCACCACCGCAACCCGCTGCTCGGGGGAAAGGCGCACAAGCGCTTCCCGAAGCTCGCCGAAATCTTCCGCGGGCGGACCGGCGACCGCGTTTTCATCCAGCGGTTCCTTCACAAGCTGTATGCGCGTACGTAAGATATCCACGCAAACGTTGTACAGGATGCGCGTCAGCCACGGGCGGAACGCGCGCAGGTTTTGCAGGGTATCCCGCTTCTGCCATGCGCGCATCAGCGCTTCCTGCACGGCGTCGGCGCAGTCCTCGGCGTTGGAAAGCATCGACCAGCTGATGTGATAGAGCAATTTTTCCAGTTTCAGAGCCTCGGTTTGAAAGGTCAGAGCGTCCAAGGCGGTTCCTCCTGCCATTGGTTTTGCCTCCGCCGTCTGGCTGCGGTCGGCGACTGCCAGGGTGTTCATGGGTACAGGGCTCCAAGGTCGAGCCGTGCGGGGTCGATCAGCTCCGCGGTCAAAGCGCTTACGATCACGCATCCGTGCTCCGGGATGCGCGGGTCCATATTCTTGAACAATTGCCGGTCGGGCGTATCCGCGCTTGCGTACAGATCGCCGGTCAGCACCCATGCGGGGGTGAGCGTCAGGCTGCCGTCCTCGGCTTCCCAGGAAACGTAGCCGAGCCTTAGCCCGGTCACTTGCCGTAGCAAGCCCTGCTCAATCAGCGTTTCATAGGTTTGCAGCACTTCGGAAAGACTGCACAGCGGCAGATCGGGCAGCAGCGTTTCCCGCACGGATACCAGGTGGAACTGCGCGCTTTGGAAGAGGCCGCTTCCGTCCGGCATTTCTTGCAGGATGGCCGTCCCGCCGACGGGGATCGTCTGCGCATGCGCCGGGGTATGGTCGAAGTCCGCAAAACAGCTTTCGCCCCGGCACAACAGGGGAACCCCGCCGATCTGCTGGTGAAAGTATACCATCAGTACGCCGCAATAGGGCCAGGGATCGCCTGAAAATGCGTCGGCCGCCTCGTCGTAGGCGCGCAGCGCGCCGGTGGCATAGGCCGCGTACGGGGTCAGGCCGTCCGCCAGGCCGGGGAAATTGTCCGTAAGCACCTTGTCCATCATCGCCTGCGCGTCGCGCACGGAGGCGGGGTTATCAAACGCGTACGGGGTGTCGGGCTCCAGCTCGTTCCATTCCCGGTACACGGCCTGCACATCCATGCCCTTGGGCGGGTCGTTCCGGTTTGCGGGTTCGGCCGCCTGCCGGGTTTTCGCCGTGTGGGAATCCAGCCGGAAGAAGCCCGGCTCCTGGAACAGCGCTGCGTCCGGCCAGTCGGTCACGGGCGGCGTTTGGGCCGCCGCAGCGGCGTCCGCCCGCAGTACGGGCAGCGTTTCCACGTCGGGCACCTGAACGGGAATATCCACGGTTACGGTTCGGCCGTACGCCGTGTAGGTTTGATGCCAGCCCTGCGCCGCCTGCGCGTGCATTTGCATGACCGTTGCCGCATCCGCGGCTGCAGGCTGCGCAGCGGCAAGCGTGAGCGCGAGCGCGGCGAGTGCGCTTCGCATGGTTTTTCGGTTCACGGTTCCACCTTCTCTTCGTCAGATTGGCGCCGTATGATAAGACGCACAGAGAACGAAAAGGTTGTATGGTCGACGGAAATCGTCGTGAAATGTTGAAATGAAAAAGAGAGCCGTCTACCGGCTCTCTGTTTTCATAAACCCGGATACCCCCGACGCATCGCCGCGCCCCGGCTTTCTTTACTCGATCTTCTCAAAATCCGACGACGGATGTTTGCAGATGGGGCAGATATAATCGTCGGGCAGGGGTTCG
>CAYRPW010000300.1:0-3248 GCA_964426145.1 uncultured Oscillospiraceae bacterium | reverse complement strand
GCGGTATTCCCAACGTCCGCGGCATCCGCGCCGACATCGTGGAGGCCATGAAAGCCATCCGGGTCCCCAACATCCGCTGGCCGGGCGGCTGCTTTGCCGACGACTACCACTGGATGGACGGCATCGGGCCCAAGGCGGAGCGCACGCCGATTGTGAACGTACATTGGGGCGGCGCGGTGGAGAACAACCATTTCGGCACGCACGAGTTTATGGATTTGTGCGAACAGATCGGCTGCGAGCCCTACATCTGCGGCAACGTCGGCAGCGGCACCGTGCGTGAAATGCGGGACTGGATCGAATATCTGACCGACGACGGGCAATCCCCCATGGCCCGGCTGCGGCGCAAAAACGGCAAAGACAAAGCCTGGGACATCACCATGTTCGGCGTGGGCAACGAAAACTGGGGCTGCGGAGGGTTTATGACCGCGCAGCAGTACGCCCAGGAATTCCGCAAATACGCAACCTATGTACGCAATTACAAGATCATGGGGAAAATCAACTGGTGGCAGGCGCCGGATATCCAGCGCATTGCGGGCGGCGCGAACGCGGAAAACTGGGAATGGACGGAAACCCTGATGCAGTCCGTACCGGAGCGCCTGTTGGGCGGTTTATCGGTGCACTGTTATGTGAAACCGGGAGACGAGGCAAACGGCGTCAGCTTTTCGGACGACAGCTGGTATCAGACCGCCGTCAACACCTACGAAAAAGAAGCGGCCTTCCAAAAAAACATCGAGATCATGGATCGTTACGACCCGGAGAAAAAAGTGGCGATGGCCGTGGACGAATGGGGCATCTGGGTGGACAACGAACCCGACACCGCCCCCGGTTTCCTGTACCAGCAAAACACCATGCGCTCGGCCCTGTGCGCCGTGCTGATGCTGCACATGTTCCACCGGTACGCGGATAGGATCCGCATCGCCAACCTTGCCCAGACCATCAACGTATTGCAGGCGATCCTCCTGACCGAGGGCGGCCAGCTGATCAAAACGCCAACGTACCATGTGTTCGATCTCCTGCAGGGGCATCAGGATGCGAGTTTCGTACCCGTATCGTGGAAACATGCGCCAGACACAATCCAGAAAAACCTGCCGCACGTGGACGTATCCGCATCCGTGAAGGGGGATACGCTGCATGTGTCGCTTATTAACCTCTCTGCCGAAAAGACGGCGGAGGTGGAAATCGCACTGCCCGGGGTAAACCCGGTAACGGCAGCCGGCAGGGTGATGTGCGGCAGGCCCACGGACCACAACACGTTTGCAAATCCCCGGCAGGTGGAAACCGCCGTTCTGGAGGGGATCACCCTGCGGGAAGGCGTTGTGCGCGTCGCGCTCCCGGCCTGCGCCATTGCAGCGGTTTCCATACGCCTGGCATAAAACGAAGCGCGGCGGAACCCTTTGTCCGCCGCGTTGTTTTGCGCGTTTCCGGGTTTCCGTACGGCAGTTTTTTCCGGCGCGCGGATTGTTTTTTCCTGAAACGATACTATGATAGACTCATCATACCCAGAACAGACGGCGATCACGCGGCGCAAGCCGGCCAAGCGAGGAGAATGCATATGACGATCCAAAACGGCAATACGGTCATACGGTTTGCACACGGCGGTTTGGAAGTGCTTCGGGACGGCAGAACGCACTATTACAACAAACGCCCGATGTACGCATTTCTGAAAACTGCTTTGTCCATCACGGAATTTTACGACGCTCCCTATCAGGAAATCACGCAGGAAAACGGAAAGGTAACGGCAGAAGGGCGGCTGCAAACCCCCACCGGCGCGGAGCTTGCCTTCCGGGACGTATATGAGCCCGCCGATACGGGCTTCAAGGTTTCCAGAACCGTGACCGTTGTAAAGAATATCGACGATCTGGGGTTCGCCACCAAGATCGCGTTCGTGCTGGCGGCTTCCGATCAGGTGCGGGATTACGATTATTTCGCCCCGGCCAACTGGTATCGGAATAACGAATACGCCAAGCCGCACGTCATGGGTTACGACCTGACCTCCGAGTATTTCTGGCGCCGGGAAGTGAATTACACCCTGCCGCTGTTTGCGGCGCAGAACAAGGCGAGCGGGGAAATGATCATGCTGTCGCGCTGGGCGGCGGACGTCACCATGCGCGACCACAGCTTCGTGCAGTCCGAACACATCGTGGACCGGAAGTTTACCATCGGCTCCATCGGCATCAGCAGGCCGGAGAGCGAGACGATCAATTACCTGTACTACGGCTTTCCGCTGCGCAAGAAGATCGATACGGTGCGCGACGGGCTGACGATCGATTATGTCTACCCCGGCGTGGACGGCGAAATGCCCAGAACCGGCCGCGGGTACAACGTGGATTACATGATGAACACCAAAACGATGACGCGCATCTATCATCCCATGGAAGAGGGTTTTTCGCACAGCTTTGCCGTCGGGGTCAATTTCGGCAAGTACGACGGGTTTTATCCCATGATGCGGGACGCGTGGCGCACCGTGTACGCGCGGCTCAAGGACAAGGTTTTCCCGGTGGATCATGAAGCGCATTATAAAACCAGCATGGAATCCCTCACCCGGCTCACCCGGCAGTACGGCGATTCCTGGGGGCTTCCGTTTTCCTGCCAGCTGCCGCAGATGGACGTTTCCAGCGTGTCCTTCCAGTTCGGGTTCGTGGGGCAGCAGCCGGGGATCGGCTATCAACTCATCCGGTACGGGGACAAGGAAAACCGCCCGGAATCCTACGAAAAGGGCATGCACATCCTGAATTTCTGGGTGAAAACCGCCATGACTCCCCTGGGCGCGCCGCAGGTGTGTTACAACCCGGCGATCAGCGGGTTCGAGCCGATGCCGTTCTGGACCCGGATGATTGCCGACGGTTTGGAAAACATCCTGGACGCGTATGTGTACCTGAAGAAAAAGGGAGAAGAGAAGAAGGACTGGCTTTCGTTCTGCACGCAGGCGGCCGACTGGTTTGTGCGCATCCAGAACGACGACGGCAGCTGGTACCGCGCCTACAACGTGAGCGACGGCTCCATGCGCATGGATTCCAAAGCCAATACGATCAGTATCGTGCGGTTCCTGATTCAATGCTTCCTGGTTACCGGAAACGGCGCGTACAAGGCCGCCGCGCTGCGGGCCGGAGAGTGGGCGATCGAAAACACCTACAAACTGATGGAATACAGGGGTTCCACGTGCGATAACAGCGATATCATGGATAACGAATCCGGCATCTACGCGATCTTCGGGTTCTTGGCCCTCTACGATCTGACCGGCGAGGCCA
>CAYRPW010000299.1:0-3249 GCA_964426145.1 uncultured Oscillospiraceae bacterium | reverse complement strand
TTTGAAAGCGTCACACCCGCCATGCGCCGCAGCGCCAAGGCGGTGAACTTCGGCATCGTGTACGGTATCTCCGGCTTCGGGCTCGCGCGCAATATCGGCGTAAGCCTGCGCGAAGCCGACGCGTACATCGCCACTTATTTCGAGCGCTACCCCAAGGTGAAGACATTCATGGACGAATCCGTTCGCCTGGCGTACGAGCGCGGCTACGCGCAGACGATGCTGGGGCGCAGGCGGCAGCTGCACGAGCTGAAAAACCCCAACCGCAACATCCGCAACTTCGGCGAGCGGGCCGCGATGAACATGCCCGTGCAGGGCACCGCGGCCGATATCATCAAGCTGGCGATGGTGCGGGTGTTTGACGAACTGCAGAGCGGCAAATTCGAAGCGCGCCT
The DNA here is from genome assembly GCA_964426145.1 of uncultured Oscillospiraceae bacterium. Taxonomy (GTDB): domain Bacteria; phylum Bacillota; class Clostridia; order Christensenellales; family Aristaeellaceae; genus CAXXOK01. The sequence continues at coordinate 2,857 of CAYRPW010000299.1, read as the reverse complement.
GATTTTGCAGGTGCACGACGAACTGGTGGTCGAGTGCCCGCGCGGCGAGGTGGAAGCCGTTGCCGACCTGGTGCGCAACGCCATGGAGCAGATCATCACCCTCGACGTGCCCCTGGTGGCGGACGTATCGGCCGGCAACAGCTGGTACGACGCGAAATAGGGGGAGCGTATGCGTATCATCGCGATCACCGGGGGAATCGGCAGCGGAAAAACAACCGTCGCGGGCTGGATCGGGGAAACCGGCGTGCCCGTGATCGACGCCGACCGCATCTCCAGGGAATTGACCGCGGCAGGCGGCGAGGCGCTGCCGCCGATCCGCGCCGCGTTCGGCAACGGCGTGTTTCTGACGGACGGTTCCCTGAACCGGGCCGCCCTGGCCGCCCTGGTGTTCGGGGGCGATCCCGCGCTGCGGGAGAAACTCAACGGCATTTTGCACCCGATGGTCATCGGGCGCATGCAGGCGCAGCTGAATGCGCTGCGCGAACGGGGAACGCCGCTTTGCGTGATCGACGTGCCCCTTTTGTACGAGGCGGGGTTGGAAACCCTGGCGGATACGGTGCTGTGCGTAACGGCCTCTTTGGAAACACGCGTCCGGCGGCTGATGAAACGCAGCGGCCTGACCCGCGAACAGGCGCTGGCGCGTATGAAAGCCCAGCAGGACACGGGCAAAACCGAGCGCCTGGCGGATTACGTGCTCACCACCGACGCGGATACGGAAGTCAACCGGGAAAACGCGCTGTCTGTATGGCGGCGCATCCTGCAGGAACATAAGGAGTAGGGGAATGCGCGCAACTTTCTGTTTCCATCCGACCGGCGACGATACCCGCGGCAGCGTGCAGCGGAGAACCGCCCGCTATGAACAAACCGATCCGCGCGGGCAGTATCCGCGCCCCCGGGATAACCAATTTGCCCAGCCGAAACCGCGCTTGCCCGTCATGCCGCAGGCTGCGCCGCAGCCGCAGCCGGAGCCGCAGCCGCAGCCGCAGCGCGAGGTGTTTCAGGCGGGCGCGGCGCAGTATGAAAAACCCAAAACGCCTTACGTGCCCGGCTATATGCGGGCTTCCCGCCGGGAAGGCGCCCAGGAGGCGCAGGCGTTTTCCGTGCCCGCGCCCCAGCTGGACAAAAACCCGCACCAGAACCCCTATGTGCTGATGAGTGAAAAAAACGACGCGCCCAGGCCCGCCGTCAAACGGCGCACCCTCCTGCTGTTTTTATACGTCGCCGCGTTCGCGCTGGCGGGCGTCTGGGTTGCGCAGCTGATATTTTCGGCGCAAACGCAGGCGGTGCTGGCCGCCCGCGCCGCCGCCGAAGCGTCGATTGCCAACAAGCATCCGTTCAGCTACCGCGAACTCATCGAGCGGGAAGCGGTGCAAAACAATTTAAATCCGGCGTTCGTCGCGGCGATCGTGCTCAACGAAAGCTCCTTTGACCCGGGCGCGGAAAGCAACCGCGGCGCGCGCGGGCTGATGCAGATGATGGAAGACACCGCCCAGTGGGTGTACGAGCAGATCGGTACGGGAGAAAGCTATTCGTTTGACCTGATGTACGACTCAGAAACCAACGTGCGCTACGGCTGCTGGTATCTTTCGTACCTGAGTGAAAAGTTCGGCGGCGACCCGGTTCTGGTCGCGGCCGCGTTCCATTCGGGCCAGACCAACGTGCAGAACTGGCTGGACAACAAGGCGTATTCCGCCGATCAGAAAACCATAGCGCTGGAAAATATGCCCGACGGCAACACGAAAACCTACGTGGAAAAGGTCATGAAGGCGTTCGCGGCGTACCGCAGGCTGTATTATGAAGAGGTGACCGCATGAAGCGCCTTGCCTGTCTCGCGCTGATATTCCTGCTGCTGCCATACCCGGCAATGGCCGAGAACGTAAGCGATTCGCTGGTCGTTGGCATTTACTCCACAAAAACGCTGGAGATCCGCCCGTTTGATCCGCAGGAGCGCGATATCCTGTCCATTTATCACCTGGTGTACGAAAGCCTCGTCACCATCGACGACGAAGGCCTGCCCCAGCCGCTGCTGGCGGAAAGCTGGAACGTGGCCGACGACGGTAAAACGTGGACGTTTATCCTGCGGGAAAACCTGTTGTTTTCGGACGGTTCCCCCCTCACCGCGGCGGACGTCGCGGCCTCCGGCCAGCGGCTGCTGGATATGGCCGCGAACGAGGATGTCACCGCGCAGGGCTTTTACCGCAACATCCAATACATGGTATCCAAGTTCTACGCGCAGGACGAGCGCACGCTGGTGGTCACCACCACGTCCGGCCGCCCGTACTTCGGCCTGCTCTATGCGATGACCTTCCCGGTCGTGCCCGCCTCGCAGGTGGATCTCGCGGCGCCTTACGGTTCCGGCCCGTATAAGTTCGGCGCGTTCGAGCCTGCCAACAGTTACATGTGGCTGACGCTCAACACGTACTGGTGGCAGTCCGCGCCGCAGGTCAAGGAGATCGTGGTTTCCACCTTCACCAGCAACAAGGATCTGATCACGGCGTACGAATACGCCCGCGTGGATACGGCCTTCACGCGCTCGGTGTCCGCTTCGCAGTATAAAAGCGGCGTTTCCTCGCTCTCGGTCACCTATTCCACGCGGCAGCTGGAAACGCTTTTGATGAACTTCAACGAAATCCCGCTGGATAATCTGAACGTGCGCAAGGCCATCCGTGCCGCGATCGATACCAACCTGATCGCAAACAATGCCTACATGGGCATGACCATCCCCACCGATACGCCCGTTGCGCCCGGTTCCTGGCTGTATTATGATCAGGAGCTGATCTACCGTTATAATCTGGAACTCGCCCAGCAGCTGCTGGAAGAGGAAGGCTGGGTGGATTCCGACGGCGACGGGATACTG
>CAYRPW010000298.1:0-3259 GCA_964426145.1 uncultured Oscillospiraceae bacterium | reverse complement strand
TATATTTCTTAAGTCGAGACCATTTAAATACTGTCTTCTATTTAGATGAAAGTTGAAGTAGGCTGCTTCTTGTCTTGAGAAAAGAGAACTTTCCGCGCATAACGTGCCATCATCTATCATTTTATCTATGTATTTCAAGTGTTGATTTGGTAAATGCGAATATACTAATACTTCTTTATAGTGCAACATGAGTGCTACGCGAATAATCCCACCATATGCTTTTACTAGATTCTTATTATGCAATATGTCATGATGTTCTTTGCTCTGTCTTGGTAATACGTTATCGAGGATACTCTCGAAACAGGTGATTCGATCTTTTTGTTTAGACATATTTTCGCTCCTTTCGGTATAGCAATATAATACAGCACTATTAGAATTATTGCTCCCCGTAAAACATCCATCTATAAAATACAAATATGGGAGATCGGATATATTTCTTATACACCTACAAACTTCTTACTACAAACGAAAAGACAGGCACCATGCTAAACGCCAAGGTTAATTACATAATCGAAAATAATGACCCATACTGAACAAGAACGGCGCATGCACTTTGAAACACCCTCCTTTTCCTATGCCCAAAGCCAAGAAAAAGGAGGGAAACGAGAGCGGAAAACGTGTACGCCGACGTGCTGAATTTTCTTGCAGATTGTGCATGTGGTATCCGATTTAACATTCACCTATTTTATGCCCTGCACCAAGTGAATGAAGGCAAGCAACGGGAAAAGAACACGCGCCGCGGCGAACCTAATTTTCGTCAGGTTGCGTTTGCGAAACCTGAAGTCGTAGCAGCGCTACGTCGAAGGTTGCGCAGGCGCAAGATGGCGGAAAGGAGATCGCCGCAGCGTGCGGGATTTTTCCGGCGCATGCCTGAATGGCTTTCCTCAATTACTTGAATTTAACGGCGGTACCGTAAGCCATCACTTCCGCGGCGTTGGCCATCACGGAGGCGGAGGCGTAGCGGATGTTGATCACGGCGTCGGCGCCCAGGGCCTCGGCTTCCTGCACCATGCGCTTGGTGGCGATGGCGCGGGCCTCGTTCATCATTTCGGTATAGGCCTTCAGTTCGCCGCCGACCAGGGTTTTGAACGCCTGGGTGATGTCGCGGCCGATGTTGCGCGACTGGATGGTGGAACCCTTCACCAGCGCAAGGGTTACCAGTTCCTTACCGGAAATAAAATCAGTATTGACCAAGATCATCTTCTTCACCGCTCCTTATTTCCTTGATACGCTGCAATAACACGTAGACCATCACGCCCGCAAAGCACAGCGGAACCGCGCTTGCGACGATCGCCCAGCCCAAAGGCAGCCAATCGGTCACGGCGATCACCACGATGTACCCGATGAAATACAGCACGATCAGCGCCGAAATGATAATCGGCGCGGCCAGTTTTTTTGCGTATTTGCGCATAAAGCCGCCTCCCGGACCGAATTGCCTCGGCCTGTTACCAACAGTATAACGGCGCGCGCGGCCGGCTGTCAATCCTTGGATGGCGCGCGTTCTCAAGGGGCGCAGGATATGGTATAATCAAAGCAAATTCCTCCCCCGATCAAACCAGTCAAAAAACGGAGCGGTGAGATGGAGACAGCAGACTATACCAAGATCCGGGACGAACTCACGCAGATGCGTTTTGAGCCGCCCAAGCCGGTGCGCAAGTCCCCGGTGTTTGATTTCGGCGTATTTCTGCTTTTGTATTTCGGCGCGCTGGCGGCCGTTTCCACGGCGCTGCTGCTGATCAACGTTCCCATCCAGCGGTATACGGTTTTGTTCGCGCTGCCCCCGGCGTGGCTGTTGCTTGCGTGGTACCGCAAGGCCCCGCTGTACGCGCTGCCGGTTGCGGCGGCGGGCGCGCTGTTTTTGTACGGGTGCGCGCAGTTCGCCGCCCAGTATTTCGATATCTCGTGGGACGGCAACAGCATCCATAAACCGATCGCGGGCCTGCTTGCCAACGGCTGGAACCCGTTTCGCCAAACGCTGGACGCCTTTGCCAACGGCACCGATTTTCTGCCGTACAACCCCAACTGGGCGGAGTTCCAGATTGATACGCAGCCCAAGGCGCCGCACCTGATTGCCGCGGCGTTTTATGCGTTTACCGGCAGCATTGAGGCGGGCAAGGTGTATAACATCGCGGGGATGGTTGCGTGCGTGTGCATCCTCGCGCCCATGATCCGCGACGCGGTGCGCATCAACTTCTACGTTTCGCTGCTGATCACGGCGCTGGTGAGCGCAAACCCCATCGCGCTTGCCCAGGCGCTTACGTTTTATACCGACGGGTTTACCTTCCAGCTGCTCACCGTAACGGCTGCCGCGCTTCTATACGCCGCGCTGCGGCCGGAAGGCCGGTTTGCCCTGCCCGCCCGGGTTGCGGCGTTTGCCGCCCTGTGCCTGGCCGTGAACACGGCGCAGGCCGCGGTATGGCTGTGCGCGCTGTACTGCCTGGTGTATTACCTGGTGCGCGTGGTTGCCATCGCGCAAACCGGCGACCCGCTGCCGCAGCGCAGGCGGCAGCGCAGACACTTGCTTTTATACCTCGCGGCAGCGGCGGGTTGCGCGCTTGTCGTGCTGGGCGCGGTTACCTACGGGGTGAACCTCTTTCGCCACGGCAATCCCTTCTACGGCATGCCCGGCGGCGGCGCGGTGGACGCGAAGCTCAACGCCTGGATGTCCATCCCGGTGCAAAACCTCTCCAAAGCCGCGCAGTTTTTCGCGTCGCTGTTCTCCCCGATGTCCAGCGGCCTGTTTGAAACCGTAACGCTCAAGGTGCCGTTTTCCTTCAACGCGCAGGAGTGGAGCCTGTCCGCGCTGGATACCAACGTGGGCGGCTGGGGCATTTTCTTTTCGGGCATCTTCCTGCTGTCCGTCGCGGTGATCTTCACCGCCGCCTACCGGCTGGCCAAGCGCAGAACCCGCCGGGGCAAGTATCTGGTGATGGTTGTGTTCGTGGTGTTTCTGCCCGTGTTTCTGCTGCCCTATCTGTACGCCGCGCGGTATTACCAGCAGCCGTTCTGGCTGCCGCTGACCGCGCTTGTGTGCCTGTTTGCCCCAGCCGAGGATAACAGCGCCCGGCTGCAGCCCGTGCGGGAGGCGAACTCCGTGCCCGTGCGGCTGCTCGGCGTGGCGCTGTGTTTACTGTTGGTATTCAACAACGTATCGGCGTATAATTACCTGGATTTCCAGAGCACGCAAACCGAGGCGGCGCGCCGGGCGATGCGCACGATCCAAACCGAAACCCTGAACCGCACCAAGGTGGCGGACATC
>CAYRPW010000297.1:0-3269 GCA_964426145.1 uncultured Oscillospiraceae bacterium | reverse complement strand
CACCGCGCTTGGCGCGGTGATGCTGGAGATTCCCGCCGGAAAGCTGGATTCTTCGACGGAGGACCCGCTGGATTGCGCCCATCGGGAGCTTCTGGAGGAAACGGGGCTTCTGGCCGGGCGCATGGAGCTGCTTGCCCGCCTGACGCCGACCCCCGGCTACTGCACCGAAACCGTGAGCCTGTACCTTGCCACGGAGCTGAGCCAGGGCCGCATGCGGCTGGACGAGGACGAGTTTTTGACCGTGGAGTGCGTGCCGCTTGCACAGGCGGCGGAGATGGTGATGCGCGGGGAGCTTGCGGATGCGAAAACCGCAGCCGGCATTTTGATGGCGTGCCGGAAGCTCTGCTGATACAACGAACCAAAAGGCCTTCAGATTCCATCAAAGGAGACGTAAGCCCGATGTCCTATGATCCCCTGTTTGACCTGAGCGTGATCGAAACGCCGCGGCTTATCCTGCGGCCCGCCCGCATGCGCGACGCGGACGACATGTACGAGTATTCCAAAGACCCGGAGGTGGCCCGGCACGTGCTGTGGGACGCGCACCAATCCCCGCGGGAAACGCGCCAGGTGCTGCGGCATATGATCCGGGATTATCATTACGCGCCGCCGTTTACCTATGTGATCGAGCTGACGGAGGAGGCGAAGGTCATCGGCACCATCGGGCTGATGAACTTCAGCCGCGCCAACCGGTCCGCCGAGGTGGGGTACTCCTTAAGCCGCGCGTACTGGAACCACGGGCTGATGACCGAGGCGCTGACCGGCATGCTCAAGTATTGTTTTCAAGACCTATTGTTAAACCGCGTGGAGGCGCAGCACGAGACCGATAACCCCGCCAGCGGCGCGGTGATGCGCCACGTGGGCATGCGCCACGAGGGGACGCTTAAAAAACGCCTCTTCAACAAAGGGGAGTTTCGGGATATGGAGCTGTACGCCGTGCTGAAGGAGGAGTTCCATGCGCATACGTAATGCCGCAAAGCGCGCGGCGGCGATGCTTTTGACGGCAGCGCTGCTCGCGCTTGTATCCGGCTGTACGGACAAGAGCGCAGCGTACGACAAGGCGCTGGCGGTGTTCGGCACGGGCGATTATGCGGCCGCCGCCGAAGCGTTTGCCAAAATCGGCGATTATCTGGAGGCCGAAACCTACGCGGCCTACGCGCAGGGGCTGACCTACTGGGAGCAGGGGAGCTTCACGCAGGCCGAGCCGTATTTCGAAAAGACGCGGAACTTCATGTACGGCGAGCAGCGCTACCTTTACTGCCATGCCGCCGCGCAGGAGGAAGCCGGGCAGTTTGCGGACGCCGCCCTGGGGTTTGAAACCCTGGGCGCGTTTGAGGACGCGGCCTTACGCGCCGCCTATTGCCGGGGCCGTGCCGCGGCGGAGGGCGAAGATTACGAAGCCGCGCTGATCGGCTACAAGGACGCGGGCGCGTATGCCGACGCGGCCGCGCGGCTGGACGCGCTGAACTTCGAGATCTACTCCCGCGCCACGGAGCTCAAGGACGCGCAGGAGTACGAGAAGGCGTTCCAGCTGTTTACCCTGCTGGGGGATCAGTACAACGCGCCGGAGCAGGCGCGCATCTGTAAAAACTACTTGCTGGACCAGACGTACGAGGCCGCCGAGGCGATGATCGCCGCAGGCGACCTGCAGGGCGCGTACGACGCTTTTTCCATGCTGGCGGGCTACCGCGACGCGCAGACGCGGGCGACCGAGCTTGCCGCGCAGCTGGGGATTGATCTGACCCAGGGCGACTAAGCCGGGGGTTCGGGCGGGGAAACGCCGCGGTACGAAAACCCCGGCCGTGTGCCCCACGGTTTTCTGCGGGGGGCCGCGTTTTGGCGGGTTGTGTCGGGAAACCAGGGAAACGATAGATAACGAGGTGCTCCGGCGTGAAGACGCGCTCTGAGATACAAGGCAACCTGCTCATTCTGGCAACCGCGCTTTTGTGGAGTACGGGCGGGGTTCTGATCAAGTTCATTCCGTGGGGGTCGCTGTCCATCGCTTCGCTGCGCGGGCTGATCAGCGTTTCCGTGCTGCTTCTGCTCCGGCTATTGCAAAGCCGCCGGCACGGGCAGCGGATGCGGCCGGTGCGCTTCACCCGCTACAACGTGGCGGCGGGCGTTGCGATGTTTGCGACCTCGGCGCTGTTTTTAGCGTCCAACAAGCTCACGACCGCGGCCAACGCCATCGTGCTGCAATACATCGCCCCGATTTTAATTTTGCTGTACACGGCGCTGGTGCAAAAACGCAGGCCCTCCAAGGCGGAGATCCTGTTGTCGGTGCTGGTGTTTCTGGGCTGTGTGCTGGCGTTTGCGGACAAGCTGGGCGGCAACGGCACGCTGGGGGATCTGCTGGCCATCCTGTCCGGGTTCTGCTTTGCCGCGCTGATTTTGCTCAGCCAGAACAAAAATACGCAGGCCGAGGACGGGCAGATCATCGGCTGCGGGATGAGCTTCCTGTTCGGCCTGCCGTTTCTTCTGACTGACCCGACCTTTTCCCTTGCGCCGGATACCGCCGCCGCGATGCTGGCGCTGGGGCTTTTGCAGTACACACTGCCCAGCGTTCTGTTTGCCAAAGGCGTGAAGCTGACCCGGCCGGTGTCCGCGTCCATCATCCTGACGGTGGAGCCCATCATGAGCCCCGTCTGGGTGTTTCTGTTCCTGGGCGAACTGCCAGGCACGTTGGCGATCCTGGGCTTCGTGCTGGTGATCTCCGCGGTCACCCTGCAATCCCTGATCCCCCTCCTTCGCAAACCCAAACCGGGCGACGTGGAGCCGATTTCCCAATAACGGCAGCACCGGCGATACAGGTTTATGTGCATGAGTGAAAGAAATCGCCGTTCGTTGTATTGAAAACGAGCGGCTGTTTTGTAGGATATGCAACCGACGAGCAGGATATTTCATGATCCGGACGAAAAGGTATAATCAGAAAATATTGGAGGTGTTTCCATATGATTAGGAAAGCAGTTATTCTGGTTGTCTTACTAGTTTTCGTTATGTCTGGTTCGGCTCTGGCAGAGGGTAAAATTACCACCGCGCAGAAGAACCTATACGTTTTCGATGGGGATGACACCGGGTATTTCTTTGCGAAAATTGAAAACACCGGCGATACGGCAATCGGGGTTGATTCTGGAAAGCTTGTAGCATTTTCTGCGGATGATGACATAGTGCTGAGCGAAAATTATATACTTGCCAGCCCTTCAAACCTTACTCTGAAACCGGGCGAATATGCCTATGTCAGTGAGTTCCTTTGGGATAGCGCACTGCAAGAC
>CAYRPW010000296.1:0-3273 GCA_964426145.1 uncultured Oscillospiraceae bacterium | reverse complement strand
ACTTTTCGTATCATTTCCGGCTGCAATTGCTGGCCGCCGAAGCCCGGTTCCACCGTCATCACAAGCACCTGATCCGGCGTTACGTCAAGCTTCGTCAGAGCCGCTGCCGGTGTGCCGGGCTTTAACGATACTCCGGTACGTAAACCGAGGTTTTTTATCTTTTGTATCGCCTGCGCAAACGTATCGCTTTCCAGATGCACGGTGATTGCGTTCGCGCCGCTTTGCGCGAAAATGTCCACATACTGTAACGGATTGTACAGCATCAGGTGTACGTCCATGTACAGATCAAATTCTTTCTTAATATCCGCAAGCAAATTCGGGCCGAACGAGATATTTGGCACAAATACCCCGTCCATCACGTCGAAATGAATGGCGTCGCAGCCCGCATCTCTGATCAGGCGTACGGCATCTCCCATGTATAAGGTGTTCGCCGCCAGTATGGATGCAGCAATCTTACTCATATCTGTCTTTCCACGCTTCCTTGGCTTTTTCCAGGAGTATATGGTATCGTTCAATCCGCCCTGCCGGTATTTTCCCGTCGCTTGCCGCCTTCAGCACGGCGCAGCCGGGTTCCCTGCGGTGATAACACGGCTGGTATCGGCAAAGCGGTTCATACAGTGAAAACTCAGGGTACGTCTCTTTCAGATGAACCGGGTCTTCCGCTTCAGGATGTACCAGCAAGCTGAAACCGGCGGTATCAAGCACTTGATATCCATTGTGTATGATCAGCTCCGCATGTCTGGTCGTATGCTTGCCTCTGCCGATTTTCTGACTGATCTCCCCTGTGGCCAGCCTGATGCCGGTAATCGCGTTAACCAACGAACTTTTACCGGTCCCGCTTTGCCCTGCAAAGCAGCTGATCCCCGTTTGCATTAGCGATGCGAGTTCCGAAAGACCGTCACCAGTTTTGACGCTGGTTATGAGTATCGCGTCGCCGGTCTGAGTATATTCATCCTGAATATGACGGCAAAACACAGGATCCAGATCACATTTATGGATCACGAGCACCGGCGTAATTCCTTGACGGCGCGCATCCGCAAGCAGCAAGTCCGTCAGCAGCAGGTCAGGCTTCGGTACAGGCGCTACGACGACGATTAACCTGGATACGTTGGCGACCGGCGGCCGCACAAGAAGGTTTTGTCGGGGAAGTATCTCGTCAATCCATCCCTCGTCGTCACCTTGCGGCGGTGAAAATAGAATGGAATCACCGATCATCGGGGTAATTTTCTGCCTGCGGAAAATCCCTCTGGCCCGAAGGGTAACCATCGCTCCGTCTTCGGTTCGAATATAATAGAAACCGCCGATTCCTTTTACGATCACCCCGCGCATACCCGCGGCTGTCAACGAAGCGTCACCTCTTGCTGCAATATTTGCGTGTCGTTAAGGTATACGTAACATTGATAGGGTCCTTGTTCCGCCGTGCTCAACAGATAGGTGGCCGTATACGCTTTTCCGCTTTGCGTAACGCCCTGATACGCCTCCACTTCTTCGCCGTTTACCGATAGCGTAATGCGAAGCGCGGCGCTTTGCGCGGCTTCAGGTATGGGAATGGTGATGATCGCGTTATACATCGTAGCCGGAACGCCGACGGTCAGCGATACGCTCGTGTCAAGAATTGCGTTTGTGCCGGAGGTCGGCGACTGCGATTGCACGATGCCGATCTCGTCCTCGTCGTCCGTGCTTTGCATCAGAATTTCGCCGATTTTCAGTGCGTTTTGCTCGAGATAGAATACCGCGTTTTGCATGGTCATGCCCATCAATTCCGGTATAATGACGCTGCCTCCGGATAATGTGAGTTCAATTTCCTGCCCTGCGACGTAGGGCTGATCTTTTTCGGGTTTCTGTGCGATCACCATGTCCACGGGTTCCGTGGACGGTGTTTTGAATACGATTGCGTTAAGCCCTCTGTCCTTGAGCTTTTCAACCGCTTCGTCTCGCATTAAGCCCGTAAGGCCTGGCATCAGCAGCGTTACCGGACCGATACTGATGGTGGCGACGATACTGTCACCCTTTTTCATGGTGGTATCTGCCTGCGGCGTCTGATCGATGATCGTGTCGGCAGGTATCGTATCGTGGTTTACCTGTGTATACTCCAGCAGCAAATCTGCCCGTCCTACGGTAATCCCGGCCTCCTCCAGCGTCATGCCGACGATATCCGGAGCCGAAGTCGTGCTGATAATCATCCGATATATGGCAATCGTGCCAAATGCGATCGCCGTCATCAGCAGGCAAGCGCCCAGGATCGTGGAAATCATCGTTATCCGGCGTCTGCGGCTTGATGTAATGCCCGGCGCCTGCGGTTTGGTCCGAACGCCGAAATGCGCGGACGGCAGAGCCGTTGCGGATTTGATATCAGGCTCCGCGCGGCCGTCTTTGCCGCGGGTAGCCTTGACGTCTGCCGGCGGTGCCGTATCGATGGGAATGCCTTCCTTTGCCTTCAGAAGCGCGTCGGCCATTTCACGAGCGGATTGGAAACGACGCTGCGGTGACTTTTCCAGCGCTTTCATAACAACGCCGGCAATTGCTGGCGGGATGGCCGGATTCAATTCGCGTATGGGCGGGGGCAATGCGTTAACCTGTTGCATGGCAACGGTTACGGGATTATCTCCGATGAACGGCACGCGGCCTGTGAGCATCTCGTACAGCACGATCCCGGTTGAATATATATCGCTGGTCGCTTCCGCCACACTGCCGCGGGCTTGTTCCGGAGACGAGTAGTGCACGGAACCGATGACCACATCCTTTTTACTGATGGTTCTTGTGTTGGTGATGCGGGCGATGCCGAAGTCGGCCACTTTAATATGGCCGTGTGTGTTCACCAGAACATTCTGCGGTTTGATGTCACGATGGATGATCCCGTTATCGTGCGCGTGCTGCAGCGCGCTTAAAATCCGAATGGTAATCTGAATGGCCGTATTCGGGTTCAATGCGCCTTTTTCCTTGATTATATCCTTCAGCGTGTTGCCGCTGATATATTCCAGCACCAGATAACGAAACTCGCCTTCCGTGCCGACGTCCAGCAGGTTGACGATGTTATGGTGCGACATCCGGCCTGCTGCATGGGCCTCCCGTTGGAAACGCTCCAGAAATTCGGCGTCTTCGTTATATTCGGATTTCAATATTTTAATTGCAACATTATGACCGGTTCGTATATCTACGGCTCTGTACACAAGGGACATGCCGCCCTGTCCCAGAAAATCCACCAGCTTGTAACGCTCGGCAAAGACCATGCCTTTTATCACTGCGCAGCCACCTCCGACACATACCCCAGCA
>CAYRPW010000295.1:0-3278 GCA_964426145.1 uncultured Oscillospiraceae bacterium | reverse complement strand
CCTTTTCCGTGCCGAGCTGGCTGTTGCCGTACACCAAAACCTTCACGTGTCCGTGGGTTCTTTCCGCTACGTCCGCCGCGAATTTCTCCAGCGATACATACCGGGGATGCCCTTCGTTCTGCGCATGGCCGACGACCATGATATAGATGTCCTCCTCGGCAAAGGGGTCATCCGCCGCCTGCGCGTACGCACTGGCTACCGCGAGCACGAGGATCGCTGCGACCAGAAATGCCAGATACTTTTTCATCTTCATCAGAACTGCCTCCCAATTTAATTTTTTGTCTGGAAATGCATCCGGTTCTTGCGACCACCGGCATGCTTTCCAACATGTATACGCACTATAGCATATTCGGATACATGTTTGCAACACCTAAACGCATTATTTTATATACAATCCTGTTTCAATAGATTTCAGATGCCTGTCTTCCTGTATACAAGGTATCCGAAAACGCAAGAAAGTTCTTGACTTTCAAGCATTTCAACCCTATGATACATCTATATAACTTACATAAAGGGGATTACCATGGAGAATGCCCGCAGTACCGACGAAATCTATACGATCGTTAAAAACGAGATCATCGCCTTGGTCATCAAACCCGGCGAAGACCTGAGTGAGAACAGCCTGTGCAAGCGCTTCGGCGTTTCCCGCACGCCGATCCGCACGGTGCTGCAGAAGCTGGAAAACCGGGGTTTTCTTGCGATTGAGCCGTATAAAGGCAGCTTTGTAACGCTGCTGAACTATCATATGATCGAACAGGATATTTATGCCCGTGTCGCCATCGAAAGCATGGCGCTGCGGGATTTCATCAACGCGCACTCCCCCGCGGACCGCATGGCGCTGCAATACGCGCTGACCCAGCTGGAAGCCGAAGGCAGGAAATACTGGGAGGATAACGGGACGTTCGACGTTTACAAGTTTCTCGACAGCGACCTTGCCATGCACAAGGTGTATTTCCGCGCCATTCACAAGGAGACGCTGGCGTCCTCGCTGGAGCGTATGGACGCCAGCTATTCCCGTTTCATGACGCTGGACATCCACGAAGGCGGCAACGTAAACGACGTGCTGACCGACCACCGGGAGATATTGGAGATTATCGACTCCGGCGATATCGACCGCATTGAACCGCTGATGCGCCGGCATTTATACGGCAACATCCGCAGGCTGGGGCCGCGCCTGTTTTCGGAATTCCGCCATTATTTCATGGAAGAAACGCTCCCCGTATAAAGGGTCGCCCGCGCCGCGCGCAACCCGCTGCCGGGCGGACGCCCGCGGCATTTTTTTGCCGCCGGGCTCTTTTCATTTTCCAAAATTCGTGCTTTGATGGAAGCGCCCGCATTCCCACCACGCTTTAACGAGGCATACCGAATGAAAATCCGCGCAAACTACCACCTCTACGCATCGGTCACCATCCTGTTCTGGTCGTTGGCCTATGTGCTGACAAGGCTTTCGCTTCAGTATTTTTCGGCGTTTCCGCTCGGGTTTCTGCGGTACGGCATCGCAGCGCTCACGCTCTTGCCCGTCGTGCTGCGCAAAGGAATGAAACCTCCGCGCCGCGCCGACATCCCCTGGTTTTTCGCGTCGGGCGGATTCGGTTTTTTTCTGTATATGATTTTGTTCAACCTCGGGCAGGCATCGGTTACGGCGTGTACGGCAAGCGTCGTGATCGCCACCGCGCCCGTGATCACCGCCCTGTTTGCGCGCGCATTCTACCGCGAAAAGCTCACCGGCTGGCAATGGGCGGCGACCGGCGTGGAGTTTATCGGCGTTTTGATTCTCACGCTTTGGAACGGAGCGCTTTCGCTCAACGGCGGCACGCTGTGGCTTTTGCTTGCGGCGTTATGCCTGAGCGCGTATAACCTGATCCAGCGCAGGCTGTTGCGCGGCTACGGCGCGCTGCAGACGACGAGTTACAGCATATTCGCCGGGGCGATGCTGCTTTTAATGTTTGCTCCCGCCGCCGCGGGTGAACTTGCCGTTGCGCCGCCGCAGCAGCTGTTCTATGTCCTCGTGCTCGGGGTTTTTTGCAGCGCCGCGGCGTACGTTTCCTGGACCAAGGCATTCTCCCTGGCGAGGCAAACCTCGCAGGTCAGCAATTACATGTTCATCACGCCGTTCGTAACCACCCTCCTGGGCTTCGCCCTTGCCAACGAAGTACCCGACCGCGCCACGCTGCTGGGCGGCAGCGTGATTTTGTCAGGCGTGTTCCTGTACAACTTCGGCGGAAGGCTTGCCCGGCGCCTGCGCGGAAAATAACGGCACGGCAGCCGCCCGGTCCGGCGCGGACACCGCATATTTAACAGAATCTTCATTGACAGACGGATGGAAATATGCTACATTGCTGTAAACCGTAGAAGGAAAGCAAGTACGCGATGATCCGCCGTTCAGAGAGCCGCCGGTTGGTGCAAGGCGGTACGGAAGGCATTGCGGAATGGATTCCGGAGGGCGAACCAAAACGGCGCGCACACGCAAAGCGCCCCAGTAGGTAAGACGGAACACGCACCGTGAAAAGCGACAGCGTATGAACGTACGCGTGGAGAGGGCGCGAAAGCGCCAAGCCGGGTGGCACCGCAGAAGACATATTCAATGCTTCTGTCCCTGCATCAACTGTGATGGGGACGGAAGCATTTTCTGTTCCCGCAATGCGAAAGGAGCAGCACCATGGAAATCCCGTACAAAATCTATCTGGAAGAAAAGGATATCCCGACTCAATGGTACAACCTCCGCGCGGACATGAAGAAAAAGCCCGCTCCCCTCATCAGCCCCGCCACGCACAAGCCGCTGACGTTTGACGAGCTGACCCCCGTGTTCTGCGACGATCTGGTGCGACAGGAACTGGACGACACCACCCCCTACTTCGATATCCCCGAAGAAATTCAGCAGTTTTACAAAATGTACCGGCCCTCGGCGCTGATGCGCGCATACCGGCTGGAACAGGCGCTGGGTACGCCCGCGAAGATCTACTACAAGTTCGAAGGCACCAACACCTCCGGCAGCCACAAGCTCAACAGCGCGATTGCGCAGGCGTATTACGCCAAAAAGCAGGGCCTGAAAGGCGTGACCACCGAAACCGGCGCCGGCCAGTGGGGCACGGCGCTGAGCATGGCATGCGCTTATCTGGGCCTTGACTGCAAGGTGTTCATGGTGAAATGCAGTTACGAGCAGAAGATTTACCGCCGCGAAGTGATGCGCACCTACGGCGCGCAGGTAACCTCCTCCCCGAGCATGTCCACGCAGATCGGGCAGAAGATGCTGGCCGAAAACCCCAACACCACCGGAA
>CAYRPW010000294.1:1204-3281 GCA_964426145.1 uncultured Oscillospiraceae bacterium | reverse complement strand
AGATCATCATGGTGCGGATGATGACGCGCCCCACGTTGATGCCGATGTAGCGCGCCGTTTTTTCCGACTCGCCCACCACCGCGATTTCATATCCCTGCTTGGAGTAACGAAGGTAAACGAACATCAGCGCGGTGAAAACCGCCACGATCAAAACGTTGAGCATATAGCGCTGGCCGAATACGGCCGGAAACCAGCCGGCCATCGTTTGCTGGTTGATGATCCCCACCGTGTTGGAGCCGAACGGGTTTTCCCATTTGGCTACGAAAAAGCTCGTAAGCTGGATGGCGACATAGTTCATCATCAGCGTAAACAGCGTTTCGTTGGTTCCGTAGCGCGCCTTGAACGCGGCGGGGATGCCGCCCCACACGGCGCCCGCGACGATGCTCAGACCCATGGAAAGGCTCAGCAGCGCCCACGTGGGCACGGACCGGCCTAGATAGATCATCACCGCCGCGGTAACGATGCCGCCGACCAAAATCTGCCCCTCCGCGCCGATGTTCCAGAAGCGCATCTTGAA
The DNA here is from genome assembly GCA_964426145.1 of uncultured Oscillospiraceae bacterium. Lineage (GTDB taxonomy): Bacteria > Bacillota > Clostridia > Christensenellales > Aristaeellaceae > CAXXOK01. The sequence continues at coordinate 2,764 of CAYRPW010000294.1, read as the reverse complement.
CGCCGGCGCAAGGCCGACGCCGATGCAAAGCAGCATCACCATATCGCGCAGGGTGACCCAGGTGCGCTTATCCGTGCCGAAGTTGCCTTTGAACATCGCCGCGTACACCTTGATGGGGTTCAGACGCACGATGAAGTAAATCACCACCGCGCTTACGATCAGCGCCAATACAAGCCCCGCGAGGCGGATCAGCCAGCCGTGCCACATCGCGATCGAATCGCGCTTGGCTATGCGTACCAGCGGTGTTCTATGCGTTTGCTTCATGGCCTGCATCCCCTCCGCGCTTGGTCATCAGCAGCCCGATTTCGTTTTTATCGGCCGTCCGCCCCGAAACGATGCCGCTGACCTCGCCGCCGCTCAATACCAAAATGGTGTCGCAAAGCTCCACCAGCACGTCCAGATCCTCGCCCACGAAAATCACGGCGACGCCTTTTTCCTTTTGCTTGTTGATGAGGTTGTAGATGGTATAGGACGAGTTGATGTCCAGCCCGCGCACGGCGTAGGCGGTCATCAGCACCGTAGGCGACGAGGAAATTTCGCGCCCGACCAGCACTTTTTGCACGTTGCCGCCGGACAGCCTGCGCACCGGGATGGTGAGGCCGGGGGTGTTGACCTCGAGCTCGCTTACCACATGATGCGCAAGCTTGCGCGGGGCTTTGCGGTCGGTAAAGACGGATTTCCCGTTGCGGAACGACCGCAGCATCATGTTATGCGTTAAATCCATATTGCCGACCAGCCCCATGCCCAGCCGGTCCTCCGGTACGAAGGAGAGCATCACGCCCAGATCGAAAATCGTGCGCGGGTCCTTCCCGGCAAGCTCCACGGGTGTGTTCGTCGCTGGATTCACATACAAAACGCTGCCCTGTTCCATCGGCTGCAGGCCCGCGATCGCCTCCAGCAGTTCCTTCTGTCCGCAGCCGGAAATCCCCGCGATGCCCAATACCTCCCCGGAGTTGGCGGTGAAGGAAACGTTGCGAAGCCTGGTAACGCCGTCCGCATCCTTCACGGTGAGGTTTTTGACGATCAGACGCGGCTGCGGGTTCACCGGCTCGGGCCTCACGATGTTGAGCGTCACCGGGTGGCCGACCATCATGTTGGTCATCTCCGCGGCGTTGGTTTCCTTCGTTGCCAGCTCGCCCGCGTTTTTACCGCGTCTGAGCACGGAAACGCGGTCGGAAATCTCCTCCACCTCGTACAGCTTATGCGTGATGATGACGATGGCTTTGCCGTCGTCACGCAGGTTTTTAAGCACGGTAAACAGCTTCTTCGTTTCCTGCGGGGTGAGCACGGCGGTGGGTTCGTCCAAAATCAGAATGTCTGCGCCCCGGTACAGCACCTTGATGATTTCCACCGTCTGCTTCTGGGACACGGACATATCGTAAACCTTTTGCTCGGGGTTTAGGTCGAAGCCGTACATCGCGCTGATCCTGCGGATTTTCTCGCCCACGGCCTTCAAATCGAGCTTGCCCTTGCCCGGCATGCCCAGAATGATGTTTTCCGCCGCGGTGAGCACGTCCACCAGCTTAAAATGCTGGTGCACCATGCCGATGCCCAGGTCAT
>CAYRPW010000294.1:0-1194 GCA_964426145.1 uncultured Oscillospiraceae bacterium | reverse complement strand
GATGGCAGCTTCAACGCCGTCTACCGTGATATGCCCCGCGTCCGGATGATAGATCCCCGACAGGATGTTCATCAGCGTCGTTTTGCCGCTGCCGTTTTCGCCCAGCAGCGCCAGAATTTCGCCCCTGTAGATGTCCAGGCTCACTTTTTCGTTGGCGGTTACCGAGCCGAACGCCTTCGTGATGTTGCGAAGGCTGACCGCCGCCTTTTCCGATCGCATTGCAGCTGTTCCTCCAAATAATGGAAAGAGCCACTTGTGGTGGCCCTTTCCATTTGTCTACGTTTAACCGTACCCGGTTAGTTCAGTTCCGTAATGCCGTCGATACGGAGGCCGAAGTAGGGAGCGCTGCGCAGCGTGGATTCGTGGAACACGCCGTCGGCAATCGCTTCGCCGGTGTCGCCGGCCCAGTCGCCGTCTGTATCAATGGCAAGGTAGCTGGTCACGGCCTGGCCGCCCACGGTGAAGGAGGCGGTGTCGAACACGTTCAGGGTGCCGGCTTTGAGGGCGCCTTCCACTTCGGCAACCTTCTCGGCGGTGCCGGGCGCGCAGCTTTCGCCCAGCGCGGAGATCATCACAGCGCCGTCGGTATAGCCCTTCGCCCAGTCGGTTACGATTTCTTCGCCGGCGAGCATTGCGGTGAAGGCGTAGGTGTAGTAAACGCTCCAGTCGTTCTGCGCGCTGGTGAGGGCGGCTTTGGGCGCGACGGAGAGCATATCCACGTTGTAGCCCACGCAGTACACGGTGGTGCCGCCCGCCAGAAGCGCTTCACAGGCAGCGGGGGCGCCGGTGGAGTCGGCGTGCTGGCTGATGATGATGCAGCCGGAGGAGACCAAAGCGTTGGCGGCTTCGGCTTCGGCGGTGGGATCATACCAGGAGTTGGTGTAGGAGACGCTCATTACGACGTTGGGCACGACGGATTTCACGCCCAGGTAGAAACCGGTATAACCGGAAACCACTTCCGCGTAGGGGAACGCGCCGACGTAGCCGAGTTTGATGTTGCCCGCGGCATCCATGTTCTGGGCGGCAACCGCGCCGTCCGCCACGAGCTGGGCCAGTTTCATACCGGCAACGACGCCGGACACATAACGGCTTTCATAGGTGAAGTTGAATGCGTTTTTGAAATTGGGCAGGCCGGAGAGCGCGGCGGCATCGCCCGTCATGGCGATAAACACGGTATCCGGATTCTCGCTGGCG
>CAYRPW010000293.1:0-3323 GCA_964426145.1 uncultured Oscillospiraceae bacterium | reverse complement strand
GGCTTCGATGCAGGGCACCGCGCGCGGTACCACGCAGGGATCGTGCCGCCCGTGAATCACCAGTTTCACGTCTTTTAATTCCGTCAGGCTCACGCTTTGCTGTTCCCGCCCGATGGACGCGGTGGGCTTCATCGCAACCTGAAATAGCAGCGGCATGCCCGACGAGATGCCGCCCAGAATGCCGCCGTGGTTGTTCGTGCGCGTGCGCACCACGCCGCCGTCCATCATAAACGCGTCGTTGTTTTCCGAACCCTTGCGCCTTGCGCCCGCAAAGCCGCTGCCAAACGCGATGCCTTTCACCGCGGGAACGCCGAACACCGCGCTGCTGATGCGGTTCTCCACGCCAAAGAACATCGGGTCGCCCAGCCCCACGGGGAGGCCGGTTGCCGCGCACTCGATCACGCCGCCCACGGAATCGGCCTGCAGGCGCGCGGCTTCGATTTCGGCAAGCATCGCCTCCCACACGGCGGCGTTCACAACCGGCGGGCCGCCCGCTGTTTGGGCGGCAAAGGCTTCGCAGTCGACGGAAACGGGGTCAAACGGCGCATCCTCCACCGTGCCGACGCTTAAAATATGCGCGGCCACATGGATGCCCTGTTCTTTTAAAAACTGCAGGCACAGCGCGCCTGCGATGCACAGCGGCGCGGTCAGGCGGCCGGAAAACTGCCCGCCGCCCGCGATATCGTTATGCCCGCTGAACTTTACATACGCGGTATAATCCGCATGGGAAGGGCGGGGGATCGCATGCAAATTGCTGTAATCGGCGGAACGGGTGTCGGCATTGCGGATGATCGCGGCAATCGGCGCGCCGCAGGTTTTGCCGTCCACCAGTCCGGAGAGGAACTCGGGTTCGTCCGCTTCCTTGCGCCGGGTGGCATAGGCCGCGCCGCCGGGGGCGCGGCGGGAAAGGAAATGCCGAAGCGCCTGCATGTCTACGGCCATGCCCGCGGGAAAGCCGTCGATCACCACGCCGATAGCGGGTGCGTGCGACTGGCCGAAAATGGTGATCTTCAGATTTTTTCCATAGGTGTTCATCAGGCGTCCTCCCGGGCGTCGCCGCCCAGCGTACGGAAATCCGCAAAGAAACGGGGGTAAGATTTGTGCACCGCGTCCGCGCCGCGGATGGTGACTTCGCCTTCGCAAAGCGCAGAAGCAACCGCCGCCATCATCACGATGCGGTGATCCTCCGCGCCGTCGATCTGCGCGCCGCGCAGCGGCCGGCTGCCCGTGATGCGCAACCCGTCCGGCGTTTCCGCAATCTCCGCGCCGAAGCTGCGCAGCGTATCGGCAATCACGCGCAGGCGGTCGCTCTCTTTCAGCCGCAGCCGTGCCGCGCGGCGGATGTGCGTTTCGCCCCGCGCCTTCAGCGCCACGGCGGCAATCATCGGCACCAGATCGGGAATATCCCGCGCGTCTACCGAAATGCCTGTGAGGGTACCGCCGGATACGGTCACGCTGCCATCCGCCGTGCGCACCTGCGCGCCGAAACGTTCCAGAACGTTCACAAACGCTTTGTCGCCCTGCGGGCTTTGCGAAGACAGCCCCGTTACGGTCACGGGCTGCGGGCCGATCGCGCCGCAGGCCAGCCAGCAAGCGGCGTTGGACCAGTCTCCTTCTACGGTAAGCGTTCCCGGGGAGAGAAACGGCTGCCCGCCGCGGACGGCGAACCCCTTTGCCTGCGCGGTGACGGCAACGCCGAATGCGTGTAAGGTTTGCAGCGTGAGATCCACATACGGGCGGGATTCCAGTTCTCCGGTCACTTTGATCTCGCTGTTCCCGGCTACGAGCGGCAGCGCAAGCAAAAGCCCCGTGATGAACTGGGACGAGATATTCCCCGCGATGGTGAACGTTCCGCCGCGCAACGACCCGGAGACGGCCAGGGGGGACGTTCCCTGCGCCGACAGCGTGCACCCGTGCGCCGCCAGTTCCTCGTACAGGGGGGACAGGGGGCGTTTGGGCAAACGCGCTTGCATATGGAAACTCGCGTTCGCGCCCAGCGCGCACGCTACCGGCAGCATGAAGCGCAATGTGGAGCCGGATTCGCCGCAGTCCAGGGTGCGGCTTCCGTTGCGCAGGGGGCGCGGCAGCGGCGTTACGGAAATACGGCCCGGCTTCACGGCGATATCCGCGCCCAGCGCCTGCAGGCAGCGGACGGTTGCCAGGATATCTTCGTTGGTCTCGCCGCAGAATATTTCGGTTCGCTGATCCGCCACGGCGGCTGCGATCAGCGCGCGGTGGGCGTGCGATTTGGAGGCGATGGCCGCAACCGTGCCGCCCCGGAGCGGATGCTTAATCGTTACGGTTGTCATATCCCCACCGCCCGTCAGGGAAGAACCAGCCGAAGCAGGTCCTCATAGGCGTCCATTTCGATCTCTTTGAGCACGCAGCGGCCGAAATCCTCCACCCAAACGAGCGTGATCCGGTTTGATCTGCGCTTTTTATCGTGCCTGGCAACCGCCGCAATCTCCCGCGCGGTAAAGCGGGTATCCGTTGGCAGGCCGTGCTGCCGGTACAGCCGGACGATTTCGTCGGCAGCGGCCTTCGTGCATACGCCTTGCTTTTCGCAGATCCGCGCCATCAGGCACGCGCCGACGGATACGGCCTGCCCGTGGGACATCCGGTAATCGCTTAAGGTTTCCACGGCGTGGCCGATGGTATGGCCGAAATTCAGCAACTGCCGTTTGCCCGCCTCGCGCTCGTCCGCCGCGATGATCTGCCCTTTGATGGATACGTTCAGCCGGATCAGCTGTTCCAGATTCTCCCGCAGGGGTTTCTCAAGCAACGCGCGCAGTTCCCCGCCCGCAAGCACCGCGTGCTTGATCACTTCGCCGACGCCGTCGGTGAATACGCTGTCATCCAGCGTGTCGAACAGGCGATAGTCGCACAGCACGAGATCCGGCTGGTAAAACGCGCCCGCCAGGTTTTTGCCCGCCTGTAAGTCAATGCCCGTTTTCCCGCCCACGGAAGAATCCACCGCCGCAAGAAGCGTTGTGGGCATCTGTAGAAGCCTGGTTCCCCGCATATAGGTGGCGGCGGCAAACCCCGCCAGATCGCCGGTCACGCCGCCGCCCAGCGCGATCACCGTATCCGAACGGCTCATTTCGTTTTCCGCCAGGAAGTTGAGAAGCGCTATATAGGTATCCGCGTTTTTCGAGGCTTCCCCGTGCGGAAAAACAAAGCTCGCCGTCCTGTTGCCGTTTGCGGACAGCTGCGATAGCAGCGTTTCGCCGTAGAGGGAAAACACCGTATCGTCGGAAACGACGGTCACCGCGCCCTGCCGTACCACAGGCAGCAGATGCGGCATCACCTGCCCGAGCAACCCG
>CAYRPW010000292.1:0-3347 GCA_964426145.1 uncultured Oscillospiraceae bacterium | reverse complement strand
AGCGCTTTAGCGCTTTGCGAGCTGATGGAAAAGCACGGTGTAACGCGCCTTGTGTTTTCCTCTTCCGCAACCGTATACCACGAATCCTGCACCTCGCCACTGGAGGAAACCATGCGCCTTGGCTGCACCAACCCCTACGCGTGGACGAAGTTCATGATCGAGCAGATGCTCAGCGATATCGCGGCGGCCAACCCGGCGTGGTCGGTTGGGCTGCTGCGCTATTTCAACCCCATCGGCGCGCACGAGAGCGGCCTGATCGGCGAGGATCCCGTGGGCATACCCAATAACCTGATGCCCTTCCTCACGCAGGTGGCTTCCGGCAGGCGGGAGAAACTGCAGGTTTTCGGCGCCGATTACGATACGCCCGACGGTACCGGCGTGCGCGATTATCTGCACGTGACCGATCTTGCCAGGGGTCACGTGGTCGCATGCGAGTACATGCGGGATCATGCGGGCGTGCTCGCGGTCAACCTGGGCACGGGCACCGGGTACAGCGTGTTCGACGTGGTGCATGCCTTCGAACGCGCTACGGGTATTCCGATCCCCTATACGGTAGGCGCACGCCGCCCGGGTGATTTGGCCGTATCCTACGCGAACCCGGAAAAAGCCCGGCAGGTGCTCGGCTGGACGGCGGAAAAAACGCTGGACGATATGTGCCGCGATTCCTGGCGCTGGCAAAGCGGGAACCCCAACGGCTACCGCAGCTGAAACAAAGCCCCGCACCGCGATGCGCGGACCCGTTGATATTTCTATCGATTTTCGTTTAGCGCGCCGGAATTCCGGCGCGTTTTGATTCTGCCAGATGAGAAAACGTTTTAAACTTTGAGGCACGGAATACCGCAAACCGGAATTGGTTTGCCACGTTACGGCACGGCAGCTGGTTACGTTAAATTCATAATCGAAATACTTGACAATCCATATCCGTTGGATCATTATGACCATGTTGCCTAATTTAGTCAAACGTTTTTATGGAGATGATAATGTGCCGAAATCCTTCACGGATGCGGAAAAGGATTATATCCGGGAGCGGCTGCTGCGGGAATGCGAAACGTGTTTGGGGTTGTACGGCATCCGCAGAACGACGGTGGACGAGCTGGTGAAACGCGCGGGAATCCCCAAAGGCACCTTCTACCTTTTTTTCGAATCCAAAGAAGCGCTGATCTTCGCGGTGATCCTGAAGCTGAACGCGGCCGTGCAGGAAACGCTGCTGCAAAGGCTTTCCGGCATGCGGGAAAAGCCGGACGCCCAGCAGCTTACGGACATCATTTTCAAGCTCTACCAATCGCTGGACGGAAGCTTTCTGCTGCGGCTGGTGGAAAGCGGCGAACTGGAATTCCTCATGCAAAACGCGCCTCCCGCATTCGTAACAGCCAACGCGCTGGACGACGAGGCCATGATGGCCCAGATGATGACGCTGTTTCCCGCGATGGACCCGGAAAAGAACCGGCTGTTCAGCGCGGCGCTCCGGGGTGCGTTTCTGCTGTTGATCCACAAAAAGGAAATCGCGTACGAACGCTTCGACGACATGCTGTACCTGATCGTCCGGGGCATCGTAACGCAGATGTTTGGAGAAGAACTATGATTACCGTCAGCAATCTATCGTTTAGCTACACGCGCAAGCCGTACATCGAAGGTTTGAGTTTCGACGTAAAGGACGGCGAAATTTTCGGCTTCCTCGGCCCGTCCGGCGCGGGCAAGAGCACGCTGCAGAAAATACTGATCGGGCTGCTGCCCCGCTACGGCGGCAGCGTTCTGGTGGACGGCGCGGAGGCGAAGCACGCGGGCAAGGGGTTTTACGAGAAGATCGGCGTGGACTTCGAGTTTCCCAGCCTCTACGAAAAGCTGACGGCGCGGGAGAACCTGGCATTTTTCGGCGCTCTGTACGCAAAACACCGGGATATCGGCGGCCTTTTACGGGCCATCGGGCTGGAACGCGACGCGGATAAGAAGGTATCCGAATACTCCAAGGGGATGAAGTCGCGGCTGAACTTCATCAAGGCGCTGCTGCACTCCCCGCGGCTGTTATTTCTGGATGAGCCGACCAACGGGCTGGACCCCTCCAACGCGCGCGTGATGAAGGACATGATCCTTCAGGAAAAGGCGGACGGGAAAACCGTGATATTAACGACCCACAACATGTACGACGCGGCGGAGCTGTGCGACCGCGTGTCGTTCATCGTGGACGGGCAAATCCGCGCACTGGACACCCCCACGGCGCTGATGACCCGCAACCGCGCCACGGAGCTTACCTACGCCTTCCGCACGCCGGAGCGCACCGCATCGCTATCCCACACGGGCGGGGATGAAACCCTGCAAAGGCTGGTGCGCGAGAACGGGCTGGTTTCCATCCACTCCGCCGAGCCGACGCTGAACGACGTGTTTGTGGAGATTACGGGGAGACGCCTGCAATGAGACTGAAACCTTTGCTGTTTACGGATATGCGCTTTCAATACCGCTACGGTTTCTACGGTTTGTACCTGCTGCTCACGCTGGTTTACGTGGGCCTGCTGTCCGCCCTGCCGGATGCATGGCGGGGCGACGCGGCGCTGGTTCTGATCTTTACCGACCCGGCGGCGATGGGGCTTTTCTTCATGGGCGCGATCGTGCTGTTTGAAAAGAACGAACGGGTGCTGGACAGCCTCGCCGTATCCCCCGTGACGGCGCTTTCGTACGTGCTTTCCAAGATCGTATCCCTGGGGATCATCGCGGCGCTTGCGGCAACCGCGGTCGGCGCGGCTGCCGGGATGATGCACAGGCCGCTTTTGTTCGTGGGTTCGGTGTTCCTATGCTCGTGCCTGTTCTCCGCGCTGGGGCTGACCGCGGCGTGCCAAACGAAAACGCTTAACCAGTTTTTTCTGCTGGTCGTGCCCATGGAACTGCTGACCACCGTACCCGCGCTCTACTGGCTGTTCTGGGCGAAGTCCGATTTGTGGGTGCTGCACCCCGGCGTGAGCATGCTGATGCTTTGTTCCGGCCGCGGCAGCGCGGGGTTTGCCATGCTTTCCCTGCTTGGTTGGACGGCGCTTGCCGTTTGGATCGCCAGGCGCAGGGTGCGGCGGATGTTCCAGACCGTCGGAGGGATCACGCTATGAAGCCGTATATGCGTTCGCTTTCCATGTTCATCCGCCAGATCAGGGCGGACAGCATGCTGATGGTCTTCTGTTTCCTGCCGTTCGTCATCGCGGCGGTGTTTCGCTTCGGCATACCGTTTCTGGAAATCCAGCTGCGCGGCTGGCTTGCGGCCGACGCGGTGCTGGCGGATTATTATCTGCTGTTCGACCTGTTTCTGGCAGTGTTCGCGCCATATTTTCTGGTGTTCCTCTCCGCCATGGTGATGCTTACGGAAA
>CAYRPW010000291.1:0-3347 GCA_964426145.1 uncultured Oscillospiraceae bacterium | reverse complement strand
TCAGCGTCTGGCGGCTTTCATGCTGCGCGATGGCGAAAATCACGCGCGAGATCATGTCCTTCAAGCGCTTCTGCGGCACGTGCAGGGCATGGGTGTTGATGATGTCGCGCATCAGGGGAAAATCCTCGGCCGGCATGCCCGCAAGCGTGGAACGGCTTTGCTGGCATCTGATCACGGTGATGTTTTTCTCGTTGACGGCAAGCGAAACGACGCCTTCGGGAAGCTTGCGCACGATCTCGGTCAGGAGCTTCCCGGGCAGAAGGATGTCGCCTTCTTCCTCCACGTCGGCCTTGACGGCCGCGCGGATGGTGAGCGCTCCGTCCGTACAGGTGAGCACCACGCTGTCCCCGCCGGCGGTTACCTTCACATATTCCAGCACCGGCGATGACGGCCTGGCCGCCAGCGCGCGCGTTGCGTTCACCAGCCCCAGCATCAGGTCCTGGGCGGAGCATTTGAGTTTCATGGGCGTCGCCTCCTCAGATGAGCAGTTGCTATATATAATAGAGTCAGTAGTAGTAGTAGGGGGTGTGGAAACCATGGAAAAGCCTGTTTCTCGTTGTGCAGCCTCAGAAAACCCCTGTGGACGGCCTGTGGAAAAACGGCGGGTTTCGCGGGGTTTTCCATGCGCTTTTGCGGCGCCGCGGCGCAAACCGCAATAACTTTCGTATACATTCTCTCTGGAGAGGGGTTTATCCTTCCCAGAGAGGCGCGCAGGACGGAGAAAAGAGGGGGAAAACGGCGCGGTTTTCCAAATATCCACGCGCTGTGGAAAAGGAGAGTTTGGAAAACCGGGTCAGTCCGCGCAAGGGCTTCCCGCCCTTTCCACAAATCGCCCACAGGGTTGTCCACGGGTTTGGCCCGGCTTCGGCCCGACGGTGCAGCGCGGTGCGGCTACTGCGGTTTTGCGGACAGAAAGGCAAGAAATTCGCTGCGGCACAGTTCGAAATCCACCTGATTGGTGGCCATGCCCGCGTAGGAGATCGGCGAGAGCGCTTCGCTGACCGGCAGCTGAAACCCTTCCGGCTCCACCCCGCGCAGATGGTAGGCCGCGGATACGGCGATCATCAGCTCGTTCATCGACAGGTTGGTCAGACATACGTTATCGGTCAGCGCCACGGAGACGTTGATCGCGTCGGACAGCGTAAGATCGGCGTTTTCCCGCACAAGGGTCGTAAGCACCGTTCGCATGCGCTCGTTGCGGCCCACGTCGCCGCCGGTGCCCACCTTGCGGATGCGCATGTAGATCACCGCCGCGTGCCCCGTAAACAGGTAGGTGCCCGCCTTGTCCATGCTGGGGGTGGTCGCGTCGCGGGCGATGCGGTAGCGGTTCAAATACGCGGCTTCGGCGTCGGTCACGGTGATGGTGACGCCGCCCAGCGCGTCGATCATCTTCTGGACGTTGTCCATGTTGAAGAACAGGTACTTGTCCACCTTCACGCCGAAATGCGTGGAAACCACCTGGCACAGGGCTTCCGGCCCGTAGTTTTTGGCCACGTAGGTGATGCGGCCCGGGTTGCCGTCTGGCCGTTTGATCAGAATTTCGCGCATCACGGTGGCAAAGATCACCCGTTTTTGCACGGTATCGAGCGTAACCAAAATCACGCCGTCGGTGTTGCCCAGGTCATTGGATTTGAAATCCCAGGTGTCAAAACAGGCCATCAGATAGCGGTACACGCCGTCTTGCGGCTCGGCAAGCGAGGCGTATTCCACCGTTGAAATGGGGTCGGGCAGGGCGGCGCTTGCCGGCGCGGCGCTCAGCCAGCTCACAAGCAGCAGGATGAGGAAACGTTTCATGGGCAGAACCTCCCGGGGCATGCGCGCTAGGAAAGGTAGAAAAGCACTTCGTGGAAGCAGAAGATGACGACCGCCGCAAACAGGATGGAATCCATGCGGTCCATCATCCCGCCGTGGCCGGGAAACAGCGAGCCGAAGTCCTTGACTTTGCAATAGCGTTTCACCATGCTGGCCAGCAGATCCCCGAACTGCGCCGCAACGCTGCCGATGAACCCGATTAAAAGGTTTGCCCACAGCGGCGGAAACGAAACCTGCGGCACGCTCAGCGTGAAAATCCACCCCGCGAGCGCCGTAAGCCCCACGGAGCCGATCACCCCGCCGATTGCCCCCGCGACGGTTTTCTTGGGGCTGATTTTGGGGCAGAGCTTGCGCCCGCCGATCCACGTGCCGGTGAACAGGGCAAACACGTCCGTCCCCACGGAAACGGTGAACACCATCGTGCAAAGCAGCGCCTGCATGGGGCGCGGGGCGACCGTGGAAAGCGAGATCAGGCACAGGCCGGGCAGCACGATGGTCAGAAGCGGCAGGAGGCTGACCATTACGTCGGTCAGTTCCGGCTCCGCGCGCCGCATCACGGCAAAGATCACGGTAAAGCAGGCAAGCATCAGCACCGGCACGATGGCAAGCGGGCGCACGAACAGCATCAGCGGCGCGCACAGCAAAAGCGCTGCGAAAATCGGATATCGCACGGGGCGGTGGCCGCCCTGCTTCATCACGGAAAGCTCTTCAAACACGCACAGCCCGCACACGACAAACGCCACGGCGCAAAACACATAGCCGCCGATGATCAGCACGGCGATCAGGAACACGATCAGGAGCGCGCCTGTGATGAAGCGCTGCCACATAGAGTTAGCCCTCCGGTTTGCTCAGGTTTGTTCGCCGTCGTCCGTCGGCCTGCCGCCGAAGCGGCGGCAGCGGCCCTGGTAGGCGGCGATGCAGGCGTGAAAGTGTTCCGTGGTGAAATCCGGCCATAAAACGTCCGGGAACAGGAATTCCGCGTAAGCGCACTGCCACAGCAGATAGTTCGACAGCCGCATTTCCCCGCTGGTGCGGATCAGAAGGTCCACATCCGGGACGCCCGCGGTGTAAAGCTTCTCGCCGATGCTCTGCTCGGTGATCTCCTCGGGGCGGAGCCTGCCCTGCGCGACGTCTTCCGCCAGCAGCCTTGCGGCGCGGGTCAGTTCCGCGCGGCTGCCGTAGTTGACGGCCAGGCAAAGCGATAGCCCCGTGTTACCCTGCGTGCGGGTTTCGGCTTCGCGCAAGGCATTGCGCTGGGGCGCGGGCATGCCGGCCTGATCGCCCAGAATTCGCACGCGGACGTTTTTCGCGCATAGTTCGTCGATCTCGCTTGCGAAAAACGAAAGCAGCAGCGCCATCAGCGCGTCGACCTCCGCTTTGGAGCGCCGCCAGTTTTCCGTGGAAAACGCGTACAGCGACAGCGCTTCCACGCCCAGGTCCGAAGCGCTGCGGATGATGCCGCGCAGGGCTTCGGTGCCCGCGCGGTGGCCCAGCGCCACCTTCAGCTTATGGCGCTTCGCCCAGCGCCCGTTGCC
>CAYRPW010000290.1:0-3387 GCA_964426145.1 uncultured Oscillospiraceae bacterium | reverse complement strand
CTATGATTTTCGGCGGAATTTCCGGTTCCTCGGTGGCGGATACCTCGGCGCTGGGCTCCATTGAAATTCCGGCCATGGAAAAGGAGGGCTATCCGTCCGGCGTTTCTGCGGGGCTGACGGTTGCAACGTCCACCATGGGGATGATTATCCCGCCCTCCACGCCGATGATCGTTTTCGCAATGATCTCCGGCGGTTCCGTGGGCGGGCTGTTCCTCGCGGGAGCGATCCCCGGGCTGATGATCGGCGTTACGCAGCTGATCCTGATCTACGTGATGAGTGTTAGGCACGGCTGGCACCCCAAAAAGACCCCGTTCGTGTGGAAAGAGTTCTGGCGTGATATCGTGCAGGGGATTCCAGCGCTGCTGATGCCGGTAGCCATCGTGCTTTCCATTTCGCTCGGCGTATGCACGGCGTCGGAAAGCGCGGGCATCGCGGTGCTGTATGCGCTTGCGATCGGCTTTCTGGTTTACCGGGAGCTGACCTGGAAACAGGTGTGGCAGTCCCTGCAGAAAACGCTGCTCGCTTCGTCTGCCGTGATGCTGATCATCGGGTTTACGTATATTTTCACGCTTATTCTCACCATGCAGCGGGTGCCCCAGACCATCCAGGCGTTCTTCTTTGACCTGAACATGCCCAAATGGGCGATCATGCTGGTTTTCGACGTGTTTATCCTGTTCATCGGCACGTTCATCGACGTCAGCCCCGCGATTTTGCTGCTGACGCCCATTCTGCTGCCGGTCATGCAGAGCTACGGGGTGTCGGTGCTCCAGTTCGGCGCGATGATGATCGCAGGTATGGCAATCGGGCTGGTTACCCCGCCGGTTGGCATGTGCCTGAACGCGTGCAACAAGATCAACCGAATGCCCGTGATGGATATCTTCCGCGCCGCGCTGCCGTTCATCGTATGCAACGTGCTGGTGCTGGTGCTCATCAGCCTGTGGGAGCCGTTCACCCTCTGGCTTCCCGGCCTGCTTGGGTATTAGGATAACCGGCGCTTGGCAGGCAGAAAAAAACCGCCCTTTCGGGCGGTTTTTTTACTTGCTTTGCATTCTCAGTAGTTTTCTTTGCGCACTTCGAAATAGCTTTGGCTGCTGCCGCAGATGGCGCAGGCGCCGGGCGCTTTTTTGCCGATGACCAGGTGGCCGCACACGCGGCATTCCCACATGGTTTCCTCGCTCTTTTCAAAGACTTTCTGCATTTCCACGTTTTGCAGCAGCGCGCGGTAACGGGCTTCGTGGGTTTTCTCCACGTCGGCCACGCGGCGGAAACGGGCGGCAAGCGCCGGGAACCCTTCGTCTTCCGCGTCTTTGGCGAAACCCTGGTACATGTCGGTCCATTCGTAGTTTTCGCCCTCGGCGGCTGCCAGCAGGTTTTCGGCTGTCTTGCCCAGGTGGCCAAGTTCCTCAAACCAGATCCGGGCGTGCTCCATCTCGTTGCCCGCGGTCTTTAGGAAGATTTCGGCAAGCTGCTCGTACCCTTCGCGGGCGGCAACCTGTGCGAAATAGGTATACTTGTTGCGGGCCTGGCTTTCGCCTGCGAACGCGGCTTGCAGGTTCTTTTCCGTTTTGGTTCCGGCGTAGGGGCCAGCGGCCTTTTTCGCTTCTTCCAGCTTTACGAACGCGCTCAGGGGCGCGCCGCAGCGGGGACATTTGAACCCTTCGGGCAGCGGGCCTTCATGGACGTAACCGCAGACTGAACATTTCCATTTTTCCATCTTTGCATCCTCCGTTTTCTCATTGAAATCCAGCTTTTCAAGCAGTGCCTGGACGGCTGCTTTGGGGAATCCGTCCCCGGTTTGGGCGGTAAGAAGATTTTGCAGAAATTCGCGCGTATTGCCGCTTTGGGGCAGCATATACCCCGCTTCCCGGATCAGGTCTTCGGCCATGATGCGGTTGGATTTCTCCACCGCGGCCGCAAACGCGCCGGGCAGGCCTCCGGCGATTTGCTCCTGCTCCGCTTTGGAACGCATCAGCGCCTGCAGCGCGGTGGAAACGGCGCCTTCGTGCGCCTGCTGGGCCGGGTACCGGAAAGGTACCATGGAGATCGCGCCGGAAGGGCAGGCGGCTGAACAGTCGCCGCAGCCCAGGCACTTGCTCACGTCGATGACGCTGTTTTCCGTATCCGTGGCCCCGGTCGGGCATACGTACAGGCACAGGCAGTCCTTGGTGCAAAGGCGGATGTTGCGCACCGCATAACGTTCAGCCATTACGAAGCCCTCCCTTCCGCTTTTTCCAGCTTCCAGCCCGGTGCTTTGCAAACGGGGCACATCGCGGGCGCTTCGCTGCCGACGTACACAAAGCCGCAGATCACGCAAACGTACACGCCGGTATTGCTGAGCATCGCGTCGCCTTCACGCTTGTACCGCCCCAGCAGGGATTTCAGGATTTTCGTCACCTTTTCATTCCACACCAGCGCGCGCATCGCGCCGCGGTCTTTGGCCTGCGCGGCGGCCGCGCCGGCCGCGGGAATGCCTTCGCTTAAATCCTTCTCCACCCGCGCAAGGAGGCCGTCAAGGCCGGGATCGGCTGCAGGAGCGGCGGCTGCTTTGAAATAGTCGGCAAGCTGCATAAACAGCGCCGCTTCTTCCGGCTTATACTGCTTTTCGCATCCGCGCGCCAGATTGGAACACAAGGCGCTTGCCTGCAGGGGGGTCATCTCCCGCATGTCCTCGGCCGCTTCCGGAGGCGCGGCAGGTGCGGATACCGGCTTGCCGCTTTCGCCTCCGCGCTCGATAAACTCGCCTTTCGCAGCGCCGCACAGCGGGCAAACCCAGTCGTCGGGCAGCGCTTCCCAGCGTGTGCCCGGCGCGATGCCCGCCTCGGGCATTCCCTTGGCTTCGCTGTAAACGAAGCCGCATACGGAGCAAACGTACTCCTTCATCGCGTCGACCTCCTTTTTCTGCTTTGTCTATTGTAGGATACAGGAATTTCGGAAAAGTGAAACGCTTATTTACCGTGAATCGGTATTTTCATGAAGTTCGCCGCAGCGTTCGTCGTGGGGATGATCATGGTGGTGTTCATGCTCGCGGCACTGTTCGCCGGTGGATTGCAGCGCGCCGCGCAGATACGCTTCCACGGCTGCGCGCGCGGAGCCCTGCGCGCCGGTGACGACCGTAACGCCGCGCTCATTGAAAATCTCGATCGCGCCGCCGCCGATGCCGCCCACGATCACGGTCGTGACCCCCTGGTCGGCCAGGAAATTGGGCAGGAACCCCGGCTTGTGCCCGGGGTTTGGGATACTGGTTTCGGAAAGGATGCCGGTTGAATCGGTTTCAAAGAGACGAAAGTTCTCGCAATGCCCGAAATGCTGGCAGATATTGTTACCCGTGCAAGCTGCTGCGAATTTCATCGTTTATCCTCCTTTTTCGCTGCCAGAACCGTTTCCAGC
>CAYRPW010000289.1:0-3396 GCA_964426145.1 uncultured Oscillospiraceae bacterium | reverse complement strand
CGTTCCTATGACAGACCCGCGGGAGGCGGCGAAAGCCGTCCGTATACCCGGAAAACCGAGGGCGGCCAAGGCGCACCCACGCGTTCCTACAGCCGACCCGCGGGAGGCGGCGAAAGCCGCCCCTACGCACGGAAAACCGAGGGCGGCGAAGGCGCGCCCAGGCGTTCCTACGGCAGACCCGCGGCCGGCGGTGAAAGCCGTCCGTATCCACGCCGTGACGAAGGCGGCGAGAACCGTCCCTACACGCGGCAGCCTGTAGACAGCGAACCGCGCGCCGAACGCGCCCCGGCCGATTCCCAGGCAAACAGCGAGCCGCGCTTTGCCCCGCGCACCGCAAGCCCCTACCGCACGCGCGGCGAAGGCATCACGCCCAAGCCGTACGGCGAACAGAAGCGCGAGTATAAACAGGCATACCAATCCCCCAGCTATTACGCCAACCGTTCCGAAATGCCGGACCCGGACTCCGAGCCGGAAAACCTCTTAAGCGGCCGCAACCCCATCCGCGAAGCATTGAAAAGCGGGCGCGACATTGAAAAGCTGCTGGTAGCCAAAGGCGAACTGAGCGGTTCCGCCCGCGAGATCGTAGCGATGGCCAAGGAGCAGCACGTCCCCATCCAGGAAGTGGACAGGGCGCGGCTGGACGCGATCACGCCAAACCATCAGGGAATGCTGGCGTTTGCCTCCGCGTATAAGTACCACACGGTGGACGAGATGCTTGCGCTTGCGGCCGAACGCGGCGAAAAGCCGTTTTTAGTGATGCTGGACGGCGTGACCGATCCGCATAACCTGGGCGCCGTGATCCGCACCGCCGAATGCGCGGGCGCGCACGGCGTGATCGTGCAGGAACGCCGCGCCGTAGGCTTAACACCCGCGGCCGTGAAAGCCAGCGCCGGCGCCGTGGAGCACATCATGGTGGCGCGCGTCGTTAACCTGGGCTCGACGCTGGACCAGCTGAAAGAGCAGACGATCTGGGCCTATGCGGCGGATACGAAGGGCGAGGACTATTTGGCGGTGGATTATTCCGGCGGCGCGGTGATCGTCATCGGCGCGGAAGGCGAAGGCGTAAGCCGCCTTGTGATGGAAAAATGCGACAAGGTCGTCGCCTTGCCCATGCGCGGCAAGATCGGCAGTCTGAACGCGTCGGTCGCGGCGGGCATTTTGCTCTACGCCGTGCTGCGCTCCCGGTAGGCAATGCTGCCGCTGCTGTATGTGGACGGGTACAACGTCATCGGGGCATGGAACGAAATGCAAAGGCACCCGATGGACTTAAGCCAGGCGCGTGACCGCCTGATTGCGCTTTTGGAAGACTATGCGGGTTACACCGCGCAGGAAGTGGTCCTGGTCTTCGACGGCCATCTGGGCGACCGCCCAACCGTGAGCATAGAGCGGCGGCACGGGCTGACCGTGGTTTTTACCAAACACGGGCAGACCGCCGACCAGTATATCGAAAGAGCCTGCGCGCAGACGCCCGCGTACCGCGAAGTGCGCGTGGCCACCAGCGATCATCTGGAGCAGACCCTGATTTTGGGAAGAGGCGCGACCCGGCTTTCCTCCCGCGAGTTGTGGGGGGAACTGTCCGCCCAGCAGCATCACCTGCGCTCCAACCACGTCGCGCAGGCCGTGCCCGCCAAAACGCCGCTTCTGGGAAACCTGACCCAGGAACAGATGCTTGCGCTGGAACAGATACGCAGGCGGAAAGACTAGAAACGAGAGAACACTCCACAAGACAGGAAGTTTGCATGACGATGAACCCATTGGATGACGAACAAACGGACGCCGAATACGCCCTGCCCCCTGAAGACGAGCCGGAAGAGCAGCCCGAGCTGACCTGGGACGAAACGCTTAAGCTGCGTTTCGGGGATAAGTCGGACGAGACCATCGTCGCTATGGCGCAGAACGGCGATCGCGTTGCGCTGGAATTTCTGCTGAGTAAATATAAAAACTTCGTCCGCTCCAAAGCCAGAAGCTACTTCCTGATCGGCGCCGACCACGAGGACATCGTACAGGAGGGCATGATCGGCCTGTTCAAGTCTGTCCGCGATTATCAGCTGGAACGCCTGTCCAGTTTCCGCGCATTTGCGGAATTGTGCATCACGCGCCAGATCATCACCGCCATTAAAACCGCGACGCGCCAGAAGCACCTGCCGCTCAACAGCTACGTAAGCCTGAACAAGCCCATCTACGACGAGGAAAGCGACCGCACCCTGATGGATGTGATCGTGGAAGGCCACGCGCAAAACCCCGAGGATCTGATCATCGGCCGCGAGGACATCCTCTCCATCCGCGATCAGGTGGGCTCGGTGCTCAGTTCGCTGGAACAGGACGTTCTATCGGCGTATCTGGACGGGAAAAGTTATCAGGAAATCGCCGACAAGCTAGGCAGGCACGTGAAATCCATCGACAACGCTTTGCAGCGCGTAAAACGGAAGCTGGAGAAATACCTGCAGGAAATGCGCCTGCACGACGAAGACTGAACGCTTTTTCCGATTCTCACAAGGAGGTGCGCCGCTTTGCCCGATGAGCTGTACGAGATCATTGCGCTTGCGGCGCGCTATTGGTTTTTGCTGCTGATGGTGCTCATCGCGTGGCGCAGCTACCGCTGGTTTGCGCGCGACCGCAGAAAATACAAGCGCCGTTTGAAACTGCTGCCCGACGCTGGCTTCGTGGGCGAACTGGTGGTGGTTTCGGGCGACGAAACGATACGCCGGGGCGTGTGCCTGCCGGTCGCCCGCGAGGGGCTGCTGGGGTATCTGCGCTCCAACGACGTATGCCTTCCGGTCAGCGGCGTAGCCGGCCGCCATCTGTGGTTTTTGTTCGACGATACCGACGGCCTGCGCGTAGAGCCGCTGCGCGGACGGATGATCAAAGCCGACGGCGCGGAGCTGACCGGGGCGCGCACGCACGCCTTTTTATCGCACGGTTCCACGCTGCAGGTGGGACAGGCGACTTTGAAACTGCGGATGTTCGCGGGTTTTGAATACGCGGGCGAACAGGGCGCGCAGCGCAGGCCGCTTGACGAGACGGATGCCGCATCCGTGCCGGAGGAAGATTACGAAGCGCCGCATTCCGGCGCAGTCCGGCGCATGCATGAGATTGCGGACTGGCAGGAAGCGATGGACGCACAGGAGCCTGAACAAGACGAGCCCGTATTCTATCCGCCGGTTATGGACCCGCCGGAACCCCAGGACGACTACTTTCCGCCTTCCGACGATGAGATGGACGATCTCCCGCCGGAGGAAGACCCCGCCGGAAATTCCTATACGCTGTTCAGCGGCTCCCATGTGTTCTATCCCCCCGTTGCGGACGAGGCGGACGACGTTTTGATGCCACCGGAGGGCGAGCCTTTGCCCAAAGAGCTGTACGTAGGCGAGGACGAAGCGAGAACCGCAAAGCGCG
>CAYRPW010000288.1:808-3400 GCA_964426145.1 uncultured Oscillospiraceae bacterium | reverse complement strand
GGGCGCGATAACAGCACCGGGTCGCTTGTAAGCCGCGCCGGATTTTCCGGGTCGATGGTCGCAATATAAAGCATGGAACCGGTGTCCAGCGGCGTGCCGATGTGCTCCCGGTGCGACCACACCGCGTAATGCCGCCCCGCCGCCAAAATATGCGTCATATCCAGCGTGATCGCACCCTGTCCAAGCGGGCTTCCGTCTTTCAGGCACGCGCGCTCAGGCGCTTCCCAGTCCTCCGGGAACGGCTCGCGATCCTCGGCGAGCGCCCAACTTCGGACACCGCGAAGAACAAATACAGCGCCCCGCCGATCTGGTGAAACTCCGGCGCCCAGAACGTTTGCACGAACGTTTCGCTGACGTCCAGAATCAGGCGCTGCTCCGTATCGTGCAAAAACAACCCTTCCACCGTGGCCGCGCGCCGCACGATAAACCCCCGGTCGCCGTTTTTGTCGTTGGTGAAAATGTAGTGCCACATTCCCTGCCAGAAAAAAAGCACCGGGTCGCCCTGTTCGCGGAAGATGGGAAACTCCGGCTCCAGCTGCCGCACCGTGCCCTTGACCTTGGTTTCGCCCGCGCGGGTGAAGTTCACGGCGGAAAGCTCCCAATCCACGGTTTTTTCGCAGGCGGAACCGTCCGCGTACCGGGCCGTGGCGCGCACGGCATAAACGTCGTCCGCGCTGCGGGCCGTTACCTTGCCCGGCACGGTCACGGCGGTGTTGTGCGGCGCGGTCCAGTAAAAATACGCGGTCTGCAAAAGCGTATCGTCCGCCGCAAGGCTGTTGCCCGGCACGATGCCGGGAATGCCGAAATCCTCCGCCGAAGCTTCCGGCATAATCTGCGGCGTTTCCGCCGCGCCCAGGTAGGTGAACGTGCAGAAATCCGCCGTGCGCCACTGCGGGTACAGCGGTTCCAAAACTCCGGCTTCGGTTGTTTGCCGCGCCTGAATGAGAAAGGTTCCGTCCGCCTGGCGGGCAATGCGCGGCTCCGTAAGCGCCTTGGGGGCGATGGTGTTGTTTTCCCTGACCGTTCCCATGGCAAACAGCATGCCGTAGTTGCGGTTCAGGGGCGTATACTGTGTTCCGTCAACGCTGAAGGCAAAATGCACGCTGTTTGCCAGCGCCGGGCGGTACAATGTTTCCTCGGGCACCCGTGTGTATACAAGCATGGTTCCCATGCGCGGCCCTCCCGTATCCGCCCCGGAATGTTGCGCCGCGGGCGTATTTTGCCATCAGTATGGTTCGCGCCACATGCTTTGTCAAGCGGAAGGGTTTTCTCCGCTATCTGCCTGCCTTGATCTGGTTGATCAGCCCGCCCGCAAGGAGCATATCCCGCTGGCGGGGGCTGATTTCCAGCTGCGTTTCGCAGGTGAACCCCCGGGTGAGGTTGTGCACGGGGATCACGGCCTGCCCGGCGGCGATCAGCGCGCGCACGTCCGGCAGTTCCAGCACGTCGTCCCGTTGGAACCGGTCGTAGTCGGCCTCGTTTCGGAAGGTCAGCGGCAGGATGCCGTTGTTGATCAAATTATCGCGGTGGATGCGCGCGAAGCTTTTGGCAAGCACCCCGCGGATCTTCAAATACAAAGGCGCTAGCGCCGCGTGCTCGCGGCTGGAGCCCTGGCCGTAGTTGTGCCCCGCCAGCAGAAAGCCGCCGCCCGCCGCCTTCGCCCGCGCGGGGAAGGTTTCGTCCACCGGGGTGAGGCAGTATTCGGAGAGCTTGGGGATGTTGGAGCGGAACGGCAGAAGCTTGGAATCGCTGGGCATGATATGGTCGGTGGTGATGTTGTCCTCCATTTTCAGCAGCAGCGCGCCCTGAAGCGATTGGGAAAGCACCGGGGCTTCCGGGAACGGCTTGATGTTGGGGCCGCGCACCACGGTGCCCTCCGCACCGTTTTCGCCGGGCGGGATGATGAGGTTATCGTTATACAAAAACGCGTCGGGCGTTTCCACCGAAAGGTCAGCGTCCAGCGTGCGCGGGTCGGTCAGCACGCCGGTCAGCGCGCTTGCGGCGGCGGTTTCACAGGACACCAGGTACACGCCCGCGGTTTTGGTTCCGCTGCGCCCGAAAAAATTGCGGTTGTTGGTGCGCAACGATACCGCGTTGGTGCGCGGGCTTTGCCCCATGCCGATGCAAAAGC
The DNA here is from genome assembly GCA_964426145.1 of uncultured Oscillospiraceae bacterium. GTDB lineage: Bacteria > Bacillota > Clostridia > Christensenellales > Aristaeellaceae > CAXXOK01. The sequence continues at coordinate 1,269 of CAYRPW010000288.1, read as the reverse complement.
CGCAGGCCGTTTCGTTGATGCGCGCGCCCGCCTGAATCATATCGTTCAGCGCGCCGTTTTTGGCGAGCATCCCCAGCACCTGCCGGGAGCCGGGGGCGATCACCAGGCTTACGTCCGGGTGTACGGTTTTGCCCTTCAAAATGGCCGCCACGCGCATCATGTCCAGATAGCTTGAGTTCGTGCACGAGCCGATGCACACCTGGTCCGCCTTCACGGGCCCGGCCTGCGCTACGGTCTGCACGTTATCGGGCATATGGGGGAGCGCCACCATGGGTTCCAGCGCGCTTAGGTCGATCTCGATGAGTTCGTCGTAGTCCGCGTCCGCATCCGGCAGCATTTCCGCAAAATCCCGTTCGCGGCCCTGCGCGCGCATAAACTCCCGCGCCTTCCGGTCGGCGGGGAACAGCGAGGTCGTGGAACTTATAAAGCTGAGCTTGTGGGTGAAATAGCGGGCGATATCA
>CAYRPW010000288.1:0-798 GCA_964426145.1 uncultured Oscillospiraceae bacterium | reverse complement strand
CGCCAAGCTCCGCGCCCATGTTGGCGATGGTGGCGCGCTCCGGAACGCTCAGCGTTTCCACGCCCGGCCCGGTGTATTCCATCACCTTGCCCACGCCGCCCTTTACGGTCAGGCGGCGCAGCACCTCCAAAATGACGTCCTTGGCGGCCACCCCGCGGGAAAGCCTGCCCGTAAGCCGCACGCTCACCACCTTGGGGCAGAGCAGGCTATACGCGCCGCCGCTCATGGCCACGGCCACGTCCAGCCCGCCCGCGCCGATGGCCAGCATCCCCAGGCCGCCCGCCGTGGGGGTGTGGCTGTCCGACCCGAGCAGGGTTTTGCCGGGGATGGCAAAGCGCTCCAGATGCACCTGGTGGCACACGCCGTTGCCGGGCTTGGATAAATACACGCCGTAGCGCCTGGCTACGGTTTCCAGGTACTTGTGGTCGTCGGCGTTTTCAAAGCCGGACTGCAGCGTGTTATGGTCGATATACGCCACCGAAAGCTCGGTCTTCACGCGGTCGATTTCCATGGCCTCCAACTGCAGATAGGCCATGGTGCCCGTGGAATCCTGCGTAAGCGTCTGGTCGATCCGGATGCCGATCTCCGCGCCCGCCGTAAGCGACCCTTCCGTAAGGTGGTTTTGCAAAATCCGATAGGTGAGGTTCATGCCCGTCCTCCTTATGGGTTCCCTGGTTTTCATCGTTTAGCGCGCACGCGGACAAATAAAAAAATGCCGCGCGGCTTGCCTGCGATCAGCTTCTGATACCCAAAAGCGGCTGCCGCTCAGCATTGAACGCATCTTCATCATACCCGGAC
>CAYRPW010000287.1:0-3408 GCA_964426145.1 uncultured Oscillospiraceae bacterium | reverse complement strand
ACGCTATCTGTCCACCCCGTTATTTTTTGACTGAGGAGAATGCATATGGCCGGAACATGGAGGTTTGAAACCCTGCAGCTGCACGTGGGGCAGGAAACCGCGGATCCCGCGACCGACGCGCGCGCCGTGCCGATCTACCAGACCACGTCCTACGTGTTCCCCAGTTCGGAAGCCGCCGCCCAGCGCTTCGCGCTTGCGCAGCCCGGCAACATTTATACGCGGATCATGAACCCGACCACCGACGTGTTTGAAAAGCGCATCGCCGCGCTGGAAGGCGGTATCGGCGCGCTGGCGGTGGCCAGCGGCTCCGCGGCGGTGGATTACGCCGTGCGCAACATCGCGGGCGCGGGCGATGCCATCGTGTCGCAAACCTCGGTGTACGGCGGCACGTATAACCTCTTTGCGCACACGTTCAAGGAAATCGGCATCGCCGTCACCTTCGTCAACGCCGACGATCCCGCAAACTTCGCCGCCGCCATCCGCGGCAACACCAAGGCGATCTTCATCGAAAGCCTGGGAAACCCCAACTCCAATATCGTGGATATCCGCGCCGTTGCCGACATCGCCCACGCGCACGGCATTCCGCTGATCATCGACAACACCTTCGCCACGCCCTACCTGCTCAGGCCGTTCGAGCACGGCGCGGATATCGTGGTCCATTCGGCCACGAAGTTCATCGGCGGCCACGGCACCTCCATCGGCGGCGTGATCGTGGACGGCGGCAAATTCGACTGGGCGGCGTCCGGCAAGTTCCCCGGGCTGTCCCAGTCCAGCGAAAGCTACCACGGCGCGCGGTTTACCGAGGTTGCCGGGGCGGCGGCCTACATCGTCAAGGCGCGGGTCACATTGCTTCGGGATACGGGCGCGGCGCTCAGCCCGTTTAACTCGTTTTTGTTCCTGCAGGGGCTGGAAACGCTGTCGCTGCGGGTGGAACGCCACGTGCAAAACGCGCTCAAAATCGCCGCTTTCCTGGAAAAGCACCCGAAGGTGGAGCGGGTCAACCATCCCGCGCTGCCCGGCAACCCCTACCACGCGCTGTACAGGCGGTATTTCCCGCTGGGCGCGGGCTCCATCTTCACGTTCGAGCTCAGGGGCACGGCGGATCAGGCCAGGAAGCTGACGGAAAGCCTGTCCCTGTTCTCGCTGCTGGCCAACGTTGCCGACGTGAAATCATTGGTCATCCACCCGGCGTCCACCACGCACAGCCAGCTGAAAGAGGCGGAGCTCGCGCAGGCGGGGATTACGCCATCCACCATCCGCCTGTCGGTCGGCACGGAGCATGTGGACGATCTGATCGACGATCTTTCCCAGGCGCTGGACAGGGTGTAAACGCCAAAAACACGGAGGCTTCCCCGCCGTTGCCCGCACATAAGGCAGTGCCTTTATCCGGGCAACGGCGAGAAAGCCTCTTTTTATGCCTTCCTAAGCGCCTTGGGCTGGATCGGCACGTACATCACGGAGGCGATCACCGCGGTCAGCGGCGCGGTGGCAACGAGGCCGAAGCTGCCCACCAGCGTATTTAATAGCTGGCTGGCAACGTATTTCAGGTTGATGATATCGCCCGGCGGGGTGCCCTGCCCGGCAAAGTACATGAGCATCGACAGGTAATTGCCGGAATAGGCCAGCATCAGCGTGGTCGCCATCGTGCCCAGCACGTTTCGCCCCACCTCGCGCCCGCTTCGCAGAAGCGCCGCGCGGGAAATATCGCAGCTGTGCAGCTTCACTTCCTGGCAGGACACGGAAATATCCATGCTCAGGTCCATCACCGCGCCGGAGTTGGCGATGAACATCATCCCGATGAACAGCCCGCGCGGATCCAGCTGGAGGGAGGACTGCGACAGCAGCGGGATCAGGTAAGGGATATCCCCGCCGTCCAGTTTCAGCCATCCGGTGAACAAAAGCGCAAGCACGCAGGTGACGAGCGTGCCCGACAGCGAACCGATCAGCGCCACGGCGCAGCGCTTGGTAAAGCCCGCCACCAGCAGGTCGATGAGCACGGTTAAAAGGACAACCGTCGCAAACGCGGCCAGAATGGGGTTCACCTGCATCAGCAGCAGCGGAATGAGCAGCTTCCAAATGATGATGGTGCTTGCCGCAAGCGAGATCAGCGCGCCGCAGCCCACCATGCCGCCGAACAAAATCAGCCCCGCGGACAGCAGCGCGATCATCCAGAACAGCGCATTGCTGCGGTCATGGTCGATCAGCGTAATGCTGATGCTGCCGTCCGTGCCGGTGACCAGCGCGTAGCCGGTATCGCCGGCCTGGAAGAGTTTGTCCTTATCCAGCGCCGCGTTCATGTAGTTGACCGCGGTGGCGGTTTTATCCTTGTGCTCGCCTGTGAGCACCGTCACTTCGCAGATCTGCGCGCCCGAATACACGATGCCGATGGGGTTTAATCCTTCGTTGTTGACGGAGTCGATGCGCACCTGCACGCGCGGCAGCGAAGAATACGTGGTCTGGTGCGGCTCGGGGAGCAGGCATAAAAGCCCGCACACCACGATCATCACGGCGGATAAAATCCAGTTGCTTTTGCGTTTCTTCATACTGTCACCATCATCCATCTGCAAAAATGCGGGGTTGCCTTGCGGCAACCCCGCTTTTTGAAACTTAGGTTTAGTTGGCTGCGGTCAGCCCCATGACTTCCATGGTTTTCGCGAAGATATCGGTGTTGTCGTACACGCCGTTGAACATGTCCGCCTGCACGCCGAAGGCGTACACGGGGATTTGCAATCCGGTGTGGGCGTACGAGGTGTAGCTCAGGCCGGCTTTGCTGTTCAGGATGTGGCAAACGGCCATGGACAGGGGTTCGTAGCCGCCGTAGAGCAGCTTTTCGGCATCGCCGATCACGCGCGCGTCCTTTTCCACCATGCTCAGGTCGAACGCGGCCTGCAGGGCCTGCAGCTCGGCTTCGGTGAGGGTCAAAGGCATGTCGGCCGCGGTGGTGAGGCCGTAATAGGTTTCAATCTTTGCAAGCGCGTCTTCAAACGTAGCGCCGCTCTCGCGCATATCGGCAACCAGACCGGTGAATTCCACAAAGCCGATGGTCTCGTTCTGCAGGTAGCTGAAATGCGTCTCGTAGGCGGTGGTGGCAAAGCCGATGGTCATGCCGCCGGTCTCGTGGTCGCCGGTGACGATGATGAGGGTTTCGTCCGGATGCTCGGCGGCGAAGTCCACGGCAACCTGCACGGCGTCGGAGAAGGCCAGGGTGTCGTAAATGCTGGTGGCCGCGTCGTTGGCATGGCACGCCCAGTCAATCTTGCCGCCCTCGGTCATCAGGAAGAAGCCGTTTTCGTTGTCCAGCACGGTGATGCCGGCTTTGACGATATCCGCAAGGGAGAGGATTTCTTCGCCTTCGGCTTCGCGGCGCACGCGGTCGATTTCATACGCCATGGCGTTGTCGTCGGCGAT
>CAYRPW010000286.1:0-3410 GCA_964426145.1 uncultured Oscillospiraceae bacterium | reverse complement strand
CATGTACCGCATCTTATTCCGGGAGCACCACCGCACGGGCAAGGAATGGTGCATTTACCCGATGTACGATTTTTCCCATCCCATCGGGGACGCGCTGGAGTGCGTCACTCACAGCCTCTGCTCGCTGGAGTACGAGGATCACCGGGTGCTCTACGAATGGGTGGTGGAGCACGCCAAAGAAATGCTCCCCGGCAGGCCGCGGCAGATTGAGTTCAGCCGCCTGAACATCACCCGCACCATCATGTCCAAGCGCTACCTGCGGATGCTGGTGGAAAAGGGCATCGTCTCCGGGTGGGACGACCCCCGCATGCCCACCCTGTGCGCCATGCGCCGCCGCGGCTATACGCCCGGGGCGATCCGCGATTTCATCGACCGCGTGGGGCTTGCCAAGGCCGACAGCGAGGTGGATTTCGCATTGCTTGAGCACTGCGTGCGCGAATCGTTAAGCGAGACCGCGCCCCGCGCCATGGCGGTGCTCCGCCCGCTGAAACTTGTGCTCACCAACTGGCCGGAGGGCAAGACCGACGAGCTTCCCATCGAAAATCATCCGGGGCATCCCGAAATGGGGGAGCGTACGGTGCTGTTTACCAGGGAGCTTTTTATCGAGCGGGATGATTTTATGGAAGTGCCCGTGCACAAGTATTTCCGCCTGTTCATCGGCGGCGAGGTGCGCCTGAAAAGCGCGTACATCATCAGGGGCGAGCGCTGCGATAAGGATGCGGACGGCAACGTCACCTGCGTGTACTGCTCGGTGGACCTTGCTTCCCGCAACGGAAGCGAGGGCGCGCTGCGCAAGGTGAAGGGAACCCTGCACTGGGTAAGCGCGACGGAGAGCTTGCCCATGGAAGCGCGGGTTTACGAACCGCTGCTCATGGTGGATAACGAGGAAGAGGCCGAGGAGAAGAAGGATTTTCTGGACCGGCTGAACCCCACCAGCCTGGAGGTCTGCCGCGGCTTCATGGAAAAATCGCTGGCCGCCGCCAAGCCTGGGGATAAGTTCCAGTTCCTGCGCATGGGCTATTTCTGCATGGATACCGATTCTACCGCCGCCCTTCCGGTGTTTAACCATATCGTCGGGCTGAAAGATACCTTCAAGAAGGTTGTGAAAGGATCAAACGATGACTGAGATTCGCACGCGCTTTGCCCCAAGCCCTACGGGCTACATGCATCTGGGCGGGCTTCGCACGGCGCTTTACGCCTATCTGTTTGCCAAACAGCGCGGCGGCACGTTTATTCTGCGTATCGAGGATACCGACCAGGAGCGCGAGGTTCCCGGCGCGGTGGAGCTGATCTATCAAGCCCTGCACAAGGCCGGGCTTGATTACGACGAAGGCCCGGACGTCGGCGGCAACTTCGGCCCGTATATCCAGAGCGAGCGCAAAGCCTTGTACCTGCCCTATGCCATGCAGCTTGTGGAAAGCGGCGCGGCGTACCCCTGCTTTTGCACCAAGGAAGAGCTCCAGCAGCGCCGCGACGCGGTCACCGCGCAGGGCGGGCAGTTCAAGTACGATAAGCACTGCCTGCACATTGCCAAAGAAGAGGCCAAACGGCGCATGGAAAGCGGCGAGCCGTTCGTCATCCGCCAGAACATCCCCGAGACGGGCGTGGCGAGCTTCGAGGACATGCTTTACGGCCATGTGGAAACCGAGTGCGCCATTTTGGACGATAACGTGCTCATCAAGGCCGACGGCCTGCCGACCTACAACTTCGCCCACGTGATCGACGACCATCTGATGAAGATATCGCACGTCATCCGCGGTACGGAGTACTTAAGCTCCACGCCGAAATACAATTTGCTTTACGAAGCCTTCGGCTGGCAGCCGCCTGTCTATCTGCACCTGCCCGTCGTCATGAAGGATGCAACCCGGAAGCTCAGTAAGCGCCACGGCGACCCGGGGTTTGAAGATCTGTTGAATCAGGGTTACGTACGCGACGCGATCCTTAATTTCATCGCGCTTTTGGGCTGGGCTCCCAAGGACGACCGCGAGTTCTTTACGCTTTCCGAGCTGGTGGAGGCCTTCGACGTGGAGGGCTTGTCCAAATCGCCCTCGATTTTCAACACCGATAAATTAGTGTGGTTTAACGCCGAATATATCAAGAAGATGGACTTCGAAGCGTACCTCGCCCAGGTTACGCCTTGGTTTGACATGGCGCTGCGGGGCAAGAGCACGGATTACCGCTTCCTCGCCGGGCTGATGCAGACCCGCACCGAGGTGTTCGGCCGCGTGCCGGAAATGGTTTCGTTCCTCGCCGAACTCCCGGATTACGCCGTCGATCTCTATACACATAAAAAAATGAAGACCGATCCCTTGCTTAGCCTTAAGGTGCTCAAGCTCGCCCTTACGACGGTGGCGGCTCTCCAGGACTTTTCCGAAGAAAAGGTCAAGGAAAGTTTGATGGAGCTGGCCACCGCGCAGGAGCTGAAAACCGGCCAGGTGATGTGGCCGGTACGCGTGGCGTTGTCGGGGCTGCCCTCCACGCCGGGCGGCGCCACGGAAATCGCGTATCTGCTGGGGAAGGAAGAAACGCTGCGTCGGCTGTCCATCGGCATCAGCTTTCTGGAACAGTTTTGCAGCCTTTCGAAACTTCATCCCGGGGAAAACGCGTAATTTGAGCAATTGAAGGAGTTAATCGATATGCGGAAAGCTGAATTCGCGCCTTACGATCCGGCGGCCATCGAAGCGAAATGGCAGAAGCGATGGGCGCAGGAGGGTACGTTTCACGCGGAATACCCCAGCGATAAACCGAAGTTTTACGGGCTGATCGAGTTTCCCTATCCCAGCGGCGCGGGGCTGCACGTGGGGCACCCGCGTTCCAACACCGCCATGGATATCATCTGCCGCAAGCGCCGCATGGAAGGGTATAACGTGCTCTTTCCCATCGGGTATGACGCGTTCGGCCTCCCCACCGAAAACTACGCCATCAAAAACCATATCCACCCCGCCAAGGTGACGCGGGATAACATCCGCAAATTCCGCACGCAGCTCCAGAAACTTGGGTTTTCGTTTGATTACTCCCGTGAGGTGGATACCACCGATCCCGGCTATTACAAATGGACGCAGTGGATTTTCCTCCAGATTTTCAAGCACGGCCTGGCCTACAAACAGGAAATGCCCATCAACTGGTGCACAAGCTGCAAGGTGGGCCTGGCCAACGAAGAGGTCGTCGGCGGCGTGTGCGAACGCTGCGGCGGCGAAGTGGTGCGCAAGGTCAAAAGCCAATGGATGCTGAAAATCACCGAGTACGCCCAAAAACTCTTGGACGGGCTGGACGAGGTGGATTTCATCGAGAAGGTGAAAACCCAGCAGCGCAACTGGATCGGCCGCTCCGAAGGCGCGGAGGTGGATTTCCAGATCGCAGGCAAACAGGAAAAGCTGCGCGTTTTCACCACGCGGCCGGACACGCTGTTC
>CAYRPW010000285.1:2671-3443 GCA_964426145.1 uncultured Oscillospiraceae bacterium | reverse complement strand
CGTTGAATTGCAGAATGCGAAACCCGTGCGCTCTGGCCTGCTCCATGCTGTGGAGCACCAGTTTTTCGCCGATGGAAAGGCCGCGGCTTTCCGCGCTTACGGCATAGCTGGCGTTACAGATATGCCCGCAGCGGCCCACGTTGTTGGGATGCAGGATGTAAAGCCCCAGCACGGTTTTTGTTTGCGGGTCGTCCGCCACGCCGCAAACCGTTTGCTGCGCAAAGAACCGTTCCGCCGTGTCCGCGGTCAGCGGTTCCTCCTGCGGGAAGGCGATGCCCGATTGTACCACTTCGTTCCAGATTGCAATCATCCGGGGCAGATCGCAAGCTTGGTAGGCACGGATTTGCACGCTCACCCTGTTCGCTCCTTCGCTCGGTAATGATAAGCCTTGTTCCGTCAGCCTTTGGGCACTTTGGGCAGGCTGATGCCCAGTTTCCGGCTCACGCATTTTTTAATGATCTCCGCGCAGTTTTCGCGCCCGACGCGCGCGCTGTTGAGGCACAGGTCGTACTGGATGGGATCCTTCCAGTGGACGCCCGTGTAATACCGGTGATAGGCGGCGCGGTATTTGTCCGTACGGCGTACGGCCTTGCCCGCGTCTTCCTGGGTCATGCCGGTGCGCGCCATAATCGCCTGCACGCAGTCCGCAAACGGCGCGTGGATGCTCACGCTAACGACGTTTGGCAAATCGCGCAGCACGTAGTTGGCGGCTTTGCCCATCACGATGAACGATTCGGTCTGCGCGAGCATCCGAAGGATTTTCACCTGATAA
>CAYRPW010000285.1:0-2661 GCA_964426145.1 uncultured Oscillospiraceae bacterium | reverse complement strand
AGACATACCCACAGCGTCGGCGCCCTGCGCCTTATAGGCGTTGATTTCGGCGGGTTGTTGCTGTTTTCGGGCGTGAGGACGTTTCCGTACTCCTCGCGGTTGGGCACCTGCATCAAAAGCCGGCGGTTAAACTTCTCGTTGGCCAGGGTGAACAGCTCCTCGCTGATGCCGCTGTCCACCGACGCCAGCTGCAGCAGTTCCTTGTCCAGCAGCTTGATCTTAAGCTCCCCCGCGAGCTGCAGGCCCGTTTGTTTCCCTCCGCTTCCGAATCCACGGGAAATTGTGATCACGAAATTCCGCATGGTGTTTCGCTCCTTCGCCATTCATGGCCGCCTGTTGCGTTGTGCCGTCGCCAGTTCCTTACGCCGTTACCATTCTTTTCCCCCGCACCCAATTCCTGCTGCCGGCGCAACTTTCGAAAAAACCGGAGCAGTACGCGCAGGCGGCCAGGCGCGGCATTTTCCCGCTTGACTTCCCGGCGGCTTGCCCCTATAATGTAAAAATCCAATACGTGACACAGGGTATCCGGCTTACGCATATCCCGGCCTGAAACGGTTTCGTTCCCATAAAAATATCCCAGCGCTATACAACGTTTTTCATAGAAGAAGCAAAGGGGCTTCTCTGACCTTTTACAGGTCAAGAGGGGCCTTTTTGAATATCCGGAGCGGGAAGCATCCCGCCCGGGGAATGAAATCAGAGGAGGCGTTCGTACATGAAAAAGGTTCTCACCATCCTGGTTGCGCTGACGCTCGTCATGAGCCTGTCCGTCTGTTTTGCCGTCACGGCAGCGGCAGACAGCCTGCCCGTGATCAAGGTAGCCAGCGCCACGCCGCTTTCGGGCAGCCAGGCCGCCATGGGCGAAGTCATCAAAAACGGCATTGAGCTGGCCTACAAACAGAGCGTGGAAGAGTTCGCAGCCCTGGGCTTTGATCTGCAGTTCGCGCCCCAGGACGATCAGGCCGACCCCAAAGTGGGTGTGAGCATCGCGCAGCGGCTGATTGAAGACAAGGATTTCCTGGCGGTCGTCGGCCACTGGAACTCCGGCGTTGCGATTCCCTCCTCCGAAGTCTACAACCAGGGCAGCCTTGCCATGGTTTCCCCCGCCAACACCGCCACCGCCGTTACCGACCGCGCGCTGCCCGTTGTCAACCGCATCTGCGCCCGCGACGACGCGCAGGGCCCTGCCGGCGCGGATTTCCTCTATAGCCTGGGGCTGACTTCCGTGTTCATCATTCAGGATAAAACCACGTACGGCCAGGGCGTAGCCGACGAATTCAAAAAGCGTTTCGAAGCCATCGGCGGCGCGGTGCTGGGCTATGAAGGCATCACCGCAGGCGAAGCCGATTACAGCGCCGTGGAAGAAATGATCCGCGCCAGCGGCGCGCAGGCCGTGTACTTCGGCGGTATTTACCCCGAAGGCGGCCTGATGATCCGGCAGCTGACCGAAAAAGGAATCGCCGTCACGTTCCTGGGGCCGGACGGCATGGACTCGGCTGAGCTTGTCAACATCGCGGGCGACGCCGTGATCGGCACCTATTACACCTCCACGGCAGCGGGCGTTGCCGACACCGAAAAAGGCCAGGCGTTCTCCGCCGCCTACGAAGCCGCCTACGGCCGCGCGCCCGAAGGGTACGCCGCCTACGGCTACGACGCCATGAGCGTAACACTCAACGCCATCAAAGCCGCCATCGCGGCAAACGGCGGCGCGCTGCCCACCCGCGAACAGGTTGTAGCGGCCGTCCGCGCCACCGCGGGGTATGAAGGCGTCGCCACCAACGTAACCTTTAACGCGATCGGCGACAACACCGAAGCCAAGGTGTACGTGCTGGGCTTCAGCGCCGCCGCGTATCCGGCGGAAACCATCAAGTCCATCGCCGTGACCGAATTCCTGAAATAACCGCCCGCGCAAACAAAACAAGGCAATGCTTCGCAAAGGGAAAAGGGCCCTCCCTTTTCCCTTTGCGGCGGCAGGGAGGCTGACCTGATGAACCAACTGTCCTCGCTGGTGAAGATTATCCCGCAACTGTTATCCGACGGCTTAACGCTGGGTTTCGTGTATGCGATCGTCGCCATCGGCTATACGATGGTGTACGGCATTCTGGAATTCATCAACTTCGCCCACAGCGAATTATTCATGTTCGGCGCGTTTGTGGGCACCGAAGTGCTGCTGCTTTTAAAATCGCTGGGCATTCTTTCCGGCATGTCGCCGACGCTGGCGCTGATCCTGGCGCTGCTGGTTGCCATGATCGTGAGCGGCGCCATGGGCGTTGCGGTGGACCGCATCGCCTACCGCCCCGTGCGAAACGCGCCCAAGCTGGTGCCGTTCATCTCCGCCATCGGCGTATCCTTCATCCTGCAGGATTTGGTGCGCATGGTGGAGGAAGCCAAGAACGGCAACTACTACCTGTATGCGCCTACGCTGTTTACCCGGCGTATCCAGATTGCGGAGAACATGGTGATCCCGGAAAAAACGCTCTACATTATCGGCCTGTGCCTGCTGATCATGGCGGCGCTGACGCTGTTTGTGAACAAGAACAAATGGGGCAAGGCCATGCGCGCCGTGGCGCAGGACAGGGACACCGCCCGGCTTATGGGCATTAACGTGGATCTGGTGATCTCGCTGACCTTTTTGATCGGCGCGGGCATGGGCGGCGCGGCGGG
>CAYRPW010000284.1:2571-3444 GCA_964426145.1 uncultured Oscillospiraceae bacterium | reverse complement strand
CGGGTGACCGGCATCAAAACCATGACGGGGGACCTTATTTCCTGCCGCGCGGCCGTGGTTTGCACCGGCGTGTACATGCAAAGCCGCATCATCATCGGCCCGTATACCAAAGACATGGGCCCGCACGGCCTCCAGCGCGCCGAAGGCCTGAGCAATTCCCTGAAGACCCTCGGGTTTACGCTCAACCGCTATAAAACCGGTACGCCCGCGCGCGTGGACGTGCGAACCATTGATTTCGACCAGATGGTTCCCCAGCCGGGGGATGATCCCGTGACGCCGTTTTCCTTCCTCACCGACGCCCGCACGCTCAAAAACCAGATCCAGTGCTTTCTGACCTACACCACTGAGGAAACCCACCGCATCATCCGCGACAACCTGCACCTGTCGCCCATGGTGCGCGGGGATATCAAGGGCACGGGCATCCGCTACTGCCCTTCCATTGAGGATAAAATCCGCCGCTTCCCCGATAAGGACCGCCACCAGATATTCCTGGAGCCGGAAGGGCTGAATACCCCGGAATGGTACGTGCAGGGCATGAGCTCCTCGCTGCCGGAGGACGTGCAGTGGAAAATGTACCGTTCCGTTACCGGTCTGAGCCGCGCGGTGCTGACGCGCCTCGCCTACGCCATCGAGTACGATTGCATCGACCCGACGGAGCTTTCGCTGACGCTTCAAAGCCGCCGCGTGCCGGGGCTTTTCTTCGCCGGGCAGATCAACGGCACCAGCGGCTATGAGGAAGCCGCCGCCCAGGGCGTGCTCGCGGGCATCAACGCCGCGTGCGCGGTGCAGGGCAAGGAACCGCTGATTTTGACGCGGGACAACGCGTATTTGGGCGTGCTGGTGGACGATCTGACCGTCAAGGGCATCGACGAA
>CAYRPW010000284.1:0-2558 GCA_964426145.1 uncultured Oscillospiraceae bacterium | reverse complement strand
TACCGCCTGATGCTTCGGCAGGATAACGCTGATCTGCGGCTTACGGAGCTTTCCTACGCGCGGGGGCTGGCCACCGAAGCCCGCTACCGCCGGATGTGCGAAAAGCTGGATGCTTCCCAAAAGCTTTCCCAAACGCTTGCGGAAACGCGGCTGAAGCCTTCCCAAGACCGCGAGGCGTGGCTGGAAGCGCACGGCGAACCCGCGACCGACCAAACCTATACCGCGGCGGAGCTGCTGCGCCGCCCGAAAATCGGCATGGCGGAGCTGTTCAAGCTCCTGCCGGAACTAGAGAAGGAATGGCCGCCGGAGGTGCTGGAGCAGGCGGAGGCCGCCGTGAAGTACGCGGGCTACCTGCAAAAGGAAGCCCAGCAAATCGCCCGCGCGCGGGAGATGGAAAGCATGCTTTTGCCCCCGGAAATCGATTATCATTCCATCACCGGCTTGCGCATCGAAGCCCGCCAGAAGCTAACCCTGCGCCGCCCGCACAGCCTGGCGCAGGCCGGGCGCATCCCCGGCGTCAACCCGTCGGACATCGCGGTGCTGATGGTTTGGCTCAAGAAGAATAAAGCTGGTAACGAAATTAGGAATTAGGAATGAGGAATTAGGAATGGCGGAAAGATTGCTTTGCAATCTTTGATTTCAGCCTGATATAATTCAATGTTTCATTTCAAATGTACCACACTTATTAGGTACTCCATTATCTATCATATGAAATTATAACGGTTGCATAAGCAACCGCACATTCATTCCTAATTCCTCATTCCTCCTTCCTCATTCGTCCCTACGTCTTGTTTGCGGTCGGGCGCTTTGCTATACTGCCAGGGATGAGGTGAGGGAGATGCAGGGCGGAGCTTTAATCGCGGCGGTGCTCGCGGCGGCGCTTGTGTCGGCGGTGCTGGCGGTGCGCCGGAAGCGCGTTGCGCTCAACCGGGAGCTGCAGGAGGAATGGGGCGCAGAAAAAACCGCGCGGGCGACGGATGAGGACCAGCTTGCCGGCATTGCGGCCTGCTGGCGCGATATGCAAAAGGACGAACCGCATTTTGCCCGGGTGGACGATATCACCTGGAGCGATCTGGATATGGACGCGGTGTTCCGGCGCCTGAACCGCACGCAGAGCGGCGTGGGGGAAGAAACCCTGTACCGGATGCTGCGCTGTATCGACGCTGCCGATGAAACGCTTTCAAGGCGCGACCGCTGGATGCGCGCGCTGACCGAACACGGGCAGGGCCGCGCCGCGCTGCAGAAAAAACTGCGCGGGCTTGGGCGCGAGCACGATCACGGCGCGTTTTCGTTTCTGCAGAACCCCGGGGCGGCCATGCCGCCGCACGCATGGGCGTATTACGCGCTGGCCGCCGTTCCGTTTTTGTTCATGGCGCTGGGGTTTGTAAACCCTTTGTGGCTGCTGGGTATGGGTGCGTCGCTTCTTTGCAACGCGCTGGTGTATTACCGCACCAAGCAGCGTTGGATGCGGGAGCTTTCGGCCATCCGCCATCTGGCGGGGGTGCTGCACTGCGCCAGGCGCATGCGCGGGGTATCCGTCGCGGGCATGGAGGACGGCATGCGGGAGCTGCAAACGCTCTGCGCGGGCTTGAAACCCCTGGCGCGGTGGAACGGGCTGCTGGCCATGCAGCGCGTCAGCGATCTGGACTTCATTACCGATTATCTGCGCATCGCCTTTCAGCTGGATATGATCGCGCTGATCCGGCTGGGCGCGTTCATGCAAACGCACGCCGCCGAGGTTCACCGGCTGTATTTTCTGGTCGGGGAGATGGACGCGTGCATCGCGGTGGCCTCGGCGCGCAAGGCTTTACAGGGGTTCTGCGTACCGGAGTTCCGGGAAGAGCGGCGCGTGCTGGCGGAAAACGTCACCCACCCGCTTATAAAAAATCCCGTGTCCAACACGTTTGACTGGAAGGATAACGTACTGGTAACGGGTTCCAACGCGTCGGGCAAATCCACGTTCGTCAAGGCGGTGGCGGTGAACGCCGTGCTGGCGCAAAGCGTTTGCACGTGCTGGGCACAGCGCTTTCAAATGCCGCGCGCGCAGGTGCTGAGCTCCATGGCCATCCGCGATAACGTGCAGGGCGGCGAGAGCTATTTCATTGTGGAAATCAAAAGCCTGAAGCGCATTCTTACGGCGCTTCGAAACGACGTGGTGACCCTCTGCTGCATCGACGAAATCCTGCGCGGCACCAACACCGTGGAGCGCATCGCCGCATCCGCCGCGCTTCTGCGTTATCTTAGCGGGCAGAACGCCCTGTGCATCGCCGCCACGCACGATATGGAGCTGACGAAACTCTTGCCCGGCTACCGGCAAACGCATTTCCGCGAGGAAATCACCCCGCAGGGCATGGTGTTTCCCTACAAGCTGATGGAAGGCGTATCTTCCACGCGCAACGCCATCCGCCTGCTGGAACAGATGGGCTTCCCCGCGGAAGTCATCCGCGAGGCGGACGCCATGGCTGGTGAAACGGTGAATGAGGAATGAGGAATTAGGAATGGCGGTAAGATTGCTCCGCAATCTTTCCATTCTTTATATTCATCTTGGCTCATATGTA
>CAYRPW010000283.1:0-3472 GCA_964426145.1 uncultured Oscillospiraceae bacterium | reverse complement strand
TGCTCGCCTTCACCATCCTCATCCTGATTTTGATCTTCAAACCCAGCGGCCTGCTGGGCAAGCCCGTGGGAGAGAAGGTGTAACGATGCAAAAGCTGATCCGAACCGTGAAAGCGGATAACGAGGCGTTCTCGCTGAAAGAATTGAATGGCAGGCAGCGCGTATCCTTCTTCCTGTCGGCCGCGTTCGTCGCTGTGATGCCGGTGTGGCTGTTGCTCCAGCCGGGAAACAGCGTGGCGTTCGTGCTGTTTTTGCTGTCGATGGTGGTCATACAGAAAATGAAGCTTCCCACATGGCTGAAGCTTGTGATCGCCGCGATTGATCTGGTGATCGTCATCCCCCTCGTGGGGCAGACTTCCGGCACCTTCGCGCGCGTGGCGACGATGATCGGCATTTACGCCATCCTGTCCGTGGGGCTGAACATCGTGGTCGGCTTCACGGGGCTGCTAAACCTCGGCTACGCGGCCTTTTACGCGGTCGGCGCGTATACGTATGCGATTTTCGCGTCCTCGCAGGCGAACAATTTCATGCCGTTCGGGCAGTTTCCGCTGTCGGGCAACTGGTTTTGGGCGTTTCTGCTGATCGCGCTGGTGGTAGCCGGCTTCGTGGGGTTCTTGCTCGGGCTTCCGGTGCTGCGCCTGAAAGGCGATTATCTGGCCATCGTCACGCTGGGCTTTGCGGAAATCATCCGGCTGTTGTTCAACAACCTATCCAAACCCATCAACTTCACCAACGGCCCGATGGGCATCACACCCATCCAGGCGCCGATGCTGTTTAATTTGAAGCTCAGCAAGCCCGTAGACTTCTACTGGATCGTGCTGGTGCTGTTTTTGCTTACGTTCCTGGTGGTGAAAAACCTGCAGAACTCCCGCATCGGCCGCGCCTGGGTTGCCATCCGCGAGGACGAACTGGTGGCGCGCACCATGGGCGTGCCGGTGGTGCGGATGAAGCTTCTGTCGTTTTCCATCGGCGCGGGGCTTGCGGGCATGATGGGCGTGGTGTTTGCCGCCATGCAAAGCTATGTGGACCCTACCAGCTTCACGTTCATGGAATCGATCATCATCCTGTGCATGGTCATCCTGGGCGGCTCGGGCAACATGAAGGGCGTCATCATCGGCGCGCTGGCGGTGATCGTGCTCCAGCTCCAGATTTTGAAGGACGTATCCAACTACCTGACCGCGCTTACCACCGCGGGTTCGCTCCATCTTCCCTCCTGGCTCAACCCCGCCAAGTATGAGCGCCTGATTTTCGGCCTGATTTTGGTGCTGATGTGCATCTTCCGCCCCAACGGCATCTCCCCGGAAAAGCGCACGCTGAGGATCAGGCAGCGGTTCGGGCTTGCCCCCAAGGACGGCGGCCTGCCGGAACTCGATGCAAAGGAGGTCAAATAGCATGCCTTTATTGGCTGTCAAAGGGCTGACCAAGGCCTTCGGCGGGCTGACCGCCATCAACAACGTGGATTTTTCCATGGACGAGCACCAGATCGTCAGCGTGATCGGCCCCAACGGCGCGGGCAAGACCACCTTCTTCAACATGATTTCCGGCTATTACCCGGTGGACAGCGGCTCCATCACCTTTAACGGTCACAGCCTGACCAAACTTACGCCTGAGAAAGTTGCCGCCTACAAAATTGCCAGAACCTTTCAGAACATCCGCCTGTTTCAGAACATGCTGGTGGCCGAAAACATTCTGGTGGGCTGCTACATGAATATGAGGGCCAACATCGCCGATATCGTGCTGCGCACCCGGCGCATGCGCCGCGAGGAGGAGGAAGCCTACGAAAAGCTGCTGCGGCTCTTAAAGTACGTCGGCTTGGAAGGCAAGGAGGGCGAAGTGGCGCGCAACCTTTCCTACGGGCAGCAGCGCAGGCTGGAAATCGCACGGGCGCTGGCCATCGAGCCGAAACTGCTGATGCTGGACGAGCCCGCCGCCGGGCTGAACCCCCGGGAAACCGAAGAGATGAAGAATTTCATTCTCCGCCTGCGCAGCGACCTGAACACCACCATTTTGCTGATCGAGCACGATATGAAGCTGGTGATGCGGCTCAGCGACAGGATAACGGTGCTTAACTACGGCACCAAGATTGCCGAAGGCACGCCCGAAGAAATACGCCAAAACGACGACGTGATCAAGGCGTATCTGGGCGTAGAGGACAGCGACGAAACGGAAGCCCTGGAGGTGTTTTCATGAGCGAACCGATTTTAGCGCTGGAAGGCGTGAACACCTTTTATGGGAAAATCCACGCGCTGCACGACGTATCCTTCACGGTGCAGCCCGGCGAAATCGTTACCCTGATCGGCTCCAACGGCGCGGGCAAAAGCACCACGCTTCGCACCATCTCCTCCCAGATTATGCCCGCTACGGGCCGGGTGCTGTTTCAGGGCAAGGTCATCAGCCGCACGCCCGCGCACGAGGTGGTGGCGCTGGGCATCGCGCAGGTGCCGGAAGGCCGCAAGATTTTTCCCGCGCTCACCGTGGAGGAGAATTTGCAGATGGGCGCGTTCCGCATCACCGACGCAAAGAAAAACGCCGCGAACTACGCCCGCGTGTACGAGCTGTTTCCGCGGCTGAAAGAACGCCGCCGCCAGCGCGGGGGCACGCTCTCCGGCGGCGAGCAGCAGATGCTTGCCATCGGCCGCGCGCTGATGAGCGAGCCCAAACTGCTGCTGATGGACGAACCTTCCATGGGTCTTGCGCCGATGCTGGTGGAGCTGATCTTCCAATCCATCAGGCAGCTGAACCGCGACGGGATGACCATTCTGCTGGTGGAGCAGAACGCTAAAAAGGCGCTGAAGGTGTCCAACCGCGGCTACGTGCTGCAGACGGGCATCATCACCCTCACCGGCACCGGGGAGGAACTCCTCAAAAACGATACCGTGCGGGAAGCGTATTTGGGGTAGGCGCTCCGCGCAACAGCCGCTGCAGGCACAAAACAGGCCGCTTTCATGAGGAAAGCGGCCTGTATCCATAGTAACGAGACCTCAGCTGAACTGCGCGTCGAACAGCTCGCGGTAGAAGCCGCGCTTTGCCATCAGCTCGTCGTGGGTGCCGCTTTCCACCACGTTTCCGTCCTTCACGGCGAGGATCAGGTCGGCGTTGCGGATGGTGGAGAGGCGGTGGGCGACGATGAAGCAGGTCTTGTCCTGCATCAACAGGCGCATGGCCTGCTGGATCTGCACCTCGGTGCGGGTATCGACGTTTGAGGTGGCCTCGTCCAAAATCAGCATCTTCGCGTCCACCAGCATGGCGCGCGCGATGGTCAAGAGCTGCTTCTGGCCCTTGGACACGTTGGCGCCGTCGTCGGTCAGCACGGTGTCGTAGCCGTTTGGCAGGCCCAGGATGAAGCGGTGGATATGCGCGGCCTTCGCCACGGCGACCACCTCCTCCATCGTCGCGCCGGGCTTGGCGTAGGCGATGTTTTCAAAGATCGTGCCGTGGAACAGCCAGGTGTCCTGGAGCACCATGGAATAAGC
>CAYRPW010000282.1:972-3482 GCA_964426145.1 uncultured Oscillospiraceae bacterium | reverse complement strand
CATCAGCACACCTTTGCTCTGGGAGGATAAGGTAGCGATGATGTTGGTTTCGCCGAAAAATATGACCTGCGGATCAACCTTGTAGGTCTGTACCTGCGTGCCGTCCGCAATGGTATAGGTCAGCGTGCCTTCGCTTGTCAGGTCTTTCTTGCCCATTACAACGGGCAGCTTAACCTGCGCTGATTCCCCTGCTTTCAATTCCGCGGCAATGGTGACCGGGCTGGCCAAAATATCATTGCTTTCCGTCAGCGTCAAATTCATAACGGATACGGTGCCTTCGTTTGCGATATCGTAGATTACGTTCACAGCCTGGCCTTCGCGGGCGGTTTCCGGCGTGATGGTACGGGTTACGGAAACCTTGCTGGTGTAATTGCTCTTTGTGATTTCTCCGCGGATCGGCTGGCTTTGGGATTTGCTGACCCCGTTATCGTCAACGACGGTATATTTGGCAAAGAACACGATCTGGCCGTTTTCAAGCGTACGCTGGTTGACGTTCCATGTACCCGTCCACGTTTTCACTTCGCCGGCTTTCAGCGTTACTGAACCATTATCGCCGAAGTCTTTGACGACCTGGCTTGTCGGGTCGAACAGAGTAAGCGGTTTATCCATATCCGTTTCGCCCGAATTGGATATTGTAATGGTGATCGTTACATCTCCGGGTTCCGAAAGAGACGACGGCGCAACCTCCATGGTACAGACAATCGGATCAGTAGCCGCAGATGCCGGCAGAAAGAGTGCAAACACCGCTATGATGAGAAGGGCAAAGGCGAGCAATTTATGTTTCATCACAATTTCGGACGTTCAGCGGTACGTCCTGCCTCCCTTCGGCCGGTTAAAGCCGACATTGATCTTGTTGCGTCAGGCATTCCATACGGATAGATAACGCGCGCCCTGTGATTACCTTGTTCACCGTGCGGTTGCATGCGTTGCTATCAATAAAGCCTTACGCATATTGTAGTTCATTAGGGTTGGCGTGTCAAGCACGGCAAAGGGAAGCCGTATTCCCTGCGTGTGCGGAACTGTTACAATACAGGCGCTGACCGGCGTGCTATGAAATGGCAGGCGCATATGATATAATCATCCGGAAGAGAACGTTCGTTTCATCGGAGGGATTTCATTGTATCAACCGCAGAAACCGAAGAAAAATCGCTTCGATCAGCGCCCGGACGCCGCTTATGACACAGACTTTGCCGATGATTACAGTGATTCCGAATACCAGCAGCCGGAACAAGGATTTCAGCCGCCTGCTGCTAAGTTGACGATCTACAAGCCGCGGCGTGCACGGCCGAATTTCGTTTTCTCCGTTTTGGTCAATGCGGTCCGAATCGTTCTATTGCTTTTATTTCTCACGGCGCTTGCCGCCGCGGGCGCTGTGATCGGCATCGGCAAAGCGTACGTCGGCACAGCGCCGACCCTCGACCTGGCTCTTTTAAGCGATCAGGATAAGACCAGCTTTATCTACGATGCCGACGGCAACCTGATTACGGATTACAAAGGCACGGAAAACCGCGTGATGGTTAATATATACCAAATACCGGAGCATCTTCAATATGCGTTCATCGCCGTTGAGGACGTTCGCTTTTTTACGCACAACGGAGTGGATTTCAAACGTATCTTCGGTTCTTTTATCCAGAACTTCCTTTCGAACTCCAATCAAGGCGCTTCCACCATAACGCAGCAGCTGATCAAGAACACCATATTAAGCAGCGAGCTCAGCTATAAGCGGAAAATTCAGGAAGCATACCTGGCCATGCAATTGGAAACCATGTACACGAAAGCCGAAATTCTGGAAAGCTACTTGAATACGATTTATCTTGGCGAAAACTATTACGGGGTATCCGTCGCAGCGGAAGGGTATTTTGGCAAAGACCTTACGGAGCTTACCTTGCGCGAATGCGCAATGCTGGCCGGCATGACCAACAATCCCTATTATTATAACCCGCGCCGTAATTTTTATCTGCGCCAGTCGGATACGACGGATTATCGGGCGATCACCAACAATCGGACCGATTATGTGCTGCAGCTGATGTATGAAAACGAATTCATCACCTACCAGGAATATCTGGATGCGCTTAACCCGGAAGCCGCGCATGTAACGGAAACGTCGTCCATCGAAGGGGAAGGAATGTATCCGTACGCGCATTATGTGGAGTATGCGATCAAGGAGGTCGTTGATTGTTTTTTACAGATCAACAACCTCGAAGATACCAGCGAAAACCGTTACAAGATGGAAAACGAGCTGCGTACGGGCGGTTATCATGTGACGCTGGCCCTGGATTCGCAGATACAAAGTATCGTTGAGGATACGCTGGAGAACTGGGATGATTATCCCGCCCTGCGTGACCCAAGCGACAAGATTTACAGGGCCAAGAATGCGGACGGCACCTATACGGAAATTATTCAGCCGCAGGCTTCCGCCGTGGTTCTTGATTACCGTACCGGAGAACTGAAGGCAATCGTGGGCGGCCGCACCAAACCCACCCAGCGCAAAACGCTGAACCGGGCGACGG
>CAYRPW010000282.1:0-962 GCA_964426145.1 uncultured Oscillospiraceae bacterium | reverse complement strand
GTTCTATGGATATGAACATGCCCGTGGGTTCCGCGATCAAGCCGATCTCGGTCTATGCGCCCGCGATTGAACTTGGCGCATCTCCCGCAACCGTTGTATACAACATGCCGCTGCCCATCAGCGGATGGATGACCGATTCGCAACAGGAAGGCTGGCCGCAAAATTACGGCGGCAGCACATATTCAGGCCCGTCCACACTCCGCAATGCGCTCAAACGAAGCCAAAACGTAAGCGCCGCACAAACGCTGATGACGCTGGTCGGCGTCGAGCGTTCCGTTGATTTTCTCATGAAATCCGGCGTGGACAGCGAACACATCAACGCGACCCCGTTTGGTCTCGCACTCGGTTCCAGCGGAATTACGCCCGTTCAGATGGCGGTTGCATTCGGCGTGCTTGGCAACAGCGGAGTTTACCAGGAGCCTATTTCCGTGCTCGGTATCTCCGACAACAATGGAAACGTGATCTGGGACGGACACCAGCAGCAGGAGCGGCGGCAGGTTTACCGGCCTTCGACCGCATGGCTGGTCATCGATATGATGAAAGACGTAATCACAAGCGGAACCGGCACCAAAGCGAAAATATCCGGGCAGACGGTTGCGGGCAAAACGGGCACAAACAGCGATCAGCGCGGCGTGTTCTTCTGCGGAATGACGGGCTGGTATTCCTCATCCCTTTGGATCGGGCACGACAACTATAAACCGCTCTCCTCCAAAGCCACGGGCGGCAGCAGCGCAGCGCCGCTTTGGAGCGAGTACATGCAAAAGATCCACGAAGCGAAAAACCTGGCTAACCGGGATATTATCGAGGGCGAACCGGAAGATTACGGCTTGACGAAGGTAACCACCTGCGCCGTAAGCGGACAGCTGGCAACCGATGCCTGCTATAACGATATCATGGGTTACGGCGTCGTGACCGATTATTGGTATACGCCGACGGTGCCCACCGTACAGTGCCAGATGCAC
>CAYRPW010000281.1:0-3508 GCA_964426145.1 uncultured Oscillospiraceae bacterium | reverse complement strand
CATCCCGCACGAGATCACCGAATCCGGCAAGATCGACGGGGCCGGCGATTTCACCATCTTCTACAAGCTGATCGTTCCCTCCATGACTCCGGCACTGGCCACCATCGGGCTGTTCATCGCGCTTGGGTACTGGAACGAATGGTACTATTCGTCGCTGTTCTTAACGACCATCGTCAAATACCGGCCGCTGCAGTATCACCTGTACAACATCATCAACACCGTCTCGTCGCTGAAAAACTCCGTCGCGTCCAGCTATGTGGTGATCGAAAACCTGCCCACCGAAACGCTGAAAATGGCGACCGCCGTGCTTGCCACCGGCCCGATCATCTTTGCGTACCCGTTCGTGCAGAAATACTTCGTCGCAGGCCTTACCGTCGGCGCGGTCAAGGGCTGAGCACCCTGGATTTTTGTGCCGGGTTTACGGCACATAATCATAGATTATAAGGAGGATACCCACATGAAGAAACTCGTATCTTTACTCATGGTTCTGGCGATGCTGCTGAGCCTTGCGCCTGCTGCGTTTGCCGAAGAAACCACGGACTACACCCAGTGGTTTCCGGGCGTTGATACCAGCGAGCACGTGGTGCTTACGATGCTCGTCACCGGCAACGTTCCCACCAACAAAACCAACGACGTGCTTGCGGCTTTCAACGAGAAGCTGACCGCCGCCATCAATGCCGAACTGCAGATCCAGTGGATCGAATGGGCGGACTGGCAGACGAAGTATCAGCTCGCGCTGGCCATGCAGGACGGGTCCATCGACCTGGTCGGCACCGCGACCGACTGGCTCTACGCCTGGGATAACGCCCGCAACGGCGGCTTCATGGCGCTGAGCGAAGACATGCTTGCCACCTACGCGCCCAAGACCTATGCTTCCGTTTCGGCGGATCATTGGGACATGTGCAAGTTCAACGGGGAAATCTACTTCGCGCCTGAGGACAACTACGCGCAGTGGACCAACCACGGCTTCATGTACCGCGGCGACTGGGCAATGGCTGCCGGTATCGAAAACGGCGATATCAACAGCTGGGAAGAGCTCGGCGTATACTTCCAGTACATCAAGGACACGTATCCCGACGTCATCCCGTGGGATGCCAACGGCAGCGGCTCCTCGTATTCCCCGCAGGTTGCGGGCGGCTACATGACGGACAAGGAAGGCCTGATCTCCATCGAAGGCCTGCCCGTAGCGCTGTTCTACGGCACCAAGGATGATCCCTACACGCTGTCGCGTTCGTTCATCGAGGGCGATACGCTGGTGAACTTCGCCGTGCAGCAGAAAGCATGGGCGGACGCCGGCTACTGGCGCGAGGACGTGCTCAACTACACCGGTGAAGTCAACATCGAACTGGAAGAAGGCCTTACCGGCGCGCACCAGCACCATACGCAAACCTGGCGCACCGAGCGCGTGAAGATGGAGAAGAAACAACCCGGCAGCGATCTTCGCTTCTACTGGTTTGGCGAAGAATCCGACACGCTGGTTTCCCTGAACATCACCCACGGCGCGATGGCGGTTGCCGGCCAGAGCGATAATCCCGAGCGCGCTCTGATGGCCTATGACCTCATCCGCAACGACCCGACCTTCTACCGCCTGTTCAACTACGGCATCGAAGGCGTGCAGTACATCGTCAAGGACGGCTTCCTTGCCCGTCCGGACACCTATAAGGATGACACCACCGACGGCGTGAGCCTGGACTACTGGTGGGGCCGCAACGACGATCTGGAAATCAGAAGCTCCGAAGTGGACTGGGTTGCGTACGACGCGCTGCTCGCCAACGAATATGATCCCGTCAAGATCGACTACCCCTACGGCAAGCTGGTGTTCGACACCGATCCGTTCTCCGTGGAACTGGATAACGTGACCAACGTGTACAACACCTATATGCCCGTGATCACCTTCGGCAAGGCCGAGGATCCCGTTGCCTACGTCGCGGAATTCCGTCAGGCGCTGCTGGATGCCGGCATCGAGAAGGTTATGACCGAAGTGCAGAGCCAGATCGACGCGGTATACGGAAACTGATCCCACGATAACGACCTGTGCAAAGGGGCTCGCGATCCGGGTTGCGAGCCCCGATTTTCACAAAGGAGCTTGACCCATGAGAACATTGATCTGCCTGAACGCCGACTGGCGGTTTTATTTGGGAGAACAGCCGCAGGCATCCTTCAAAGGGTATGACGACGGCGCGTGGAAGCGGGTCACCCTTCCGCACGACTGGTCCGTCGGGCTGCCGTTTGATCAAAGCTGTTCCAGCGGCACCGGTTATCTGCCCGGCGGTATCGGCTGGTACCGGAAACGGTTCACGCTGGCGGGGCTTGACGGCCGGAAGGTGTTCCTCACCTTCGGCGGCGTGTACCGCAACGCCAGGGTATGGATCAATTCCAATTATCTGGGTTACAGGCCCTACGGCTACGCAACCTTCACGTACGATATCACGGAGTTTGCCGTCGAGGGCGACAACGTGGTGTGCGTGCGCTGCGAACATACGGAACTTGCCGATTCGCGCTGGTTCACCGGCAACGGCATCTACCGCGACGTAACCCTTACCTTGTGTTCGCCCGCGCATCTGGTGACGGAAAGCTTGTTTGCCTATACCGAGCACGTGGAAAACGGGCAGGCCGTTCTGCGCATATCGGCGGAAACGACGCAGGGAGCGCAGGCGCAGTTTGCCTTGCGCGCGGCCGGCGGGGAAACCGTTGCCCGCGGCACGGAAACGCTGACGATTACCAATCCCCGGCTCTGGTCGCCCGACGCGCCGTATCTGTACACGCTGGAGGCCACGGCGCATCTGCACGGCGCGGAAACAGACAGGATCGAGATTCCGTTCGGTATCCGCACCTTCCGGTTTGATGCGGACGAGGGCTTTTCCCTCAACGGGGTTTCCATGAAAATCAAGGGCGTGTGCCTCCATCACGACGCGGGCGCGCTGGGCGCCGCGGTACCCAAAGAAGTTTGGAAGCGCAGGCTTCTGAAACTGAAGGAAGCGGGCACAAACACCATCCGCTTCAGCCACAACCCGCCCGACACGCATCTTCTGGATCTGTGCGATACTCTGGGCTTCCTGGCGATCGACGAGGCCTTCGACGAATGGGAGGGCTGCAAGAACAAATGGTGGCAGGGGCACAACGTGTACCCGCCCAAGCTGTACGGCTACTCCGACGATTTTCCCGTCTGGCATGCGCGTGACCTTGCCGATCACGTGAAACGCGACCGCAACCATCCGTGCGTCATCCTGTGGTCCATCGGCAACGAGATCGACTATCCCAACGATCCCTACGTGCATCCGCTGTTCGAACGCGCGGAAGGGAATAACGACCGCGCGAAGCCCGCGCAGGAACTGGTTTACAATCCGGACAAGCCCTTCATCGGGCGTCTGGCAACCATCGCGAAGGAACTTGTGTCCATCGTGAAGGAGAACGATCCCACCCGCCCCGTTACGGCGGCGCTTGCGATGCCCGAGATCAGCAACCTGATCGGTTTTGCCCAGGCGCTGGACGTGGTCGGTTATAATTA
>CAYRPW010000280.1:0-3537 GCA_964426145.1 uncultured Oscillospiraceae bacterium | reverse complement strand
GACGGTGATGTACCACAGATAACCGGCGTTGACGGTGATGAATTCGGGATCGTCTTCCACGAGTTCCACCTGATCGCCGGACAGGGTGACAACGTCCAGATCGCCGTTCTGATAGCTGAGCAGGGCCGTTTGGCTGTCCTTGATGACCTGATAGGACAGACCGTCCAGCTTCACGCGGGCAGCGTCGTAGTACGCAGGGTTCTTCACCAGCGTAAAGCTGGTGGCCGCGGGCTCATAGCTTTCGAGGATGAACGCGCCGTTGGACAGCACGGTTTCCGGGCTGGTGGCATAACTGTCGCCGCAGCTTTCGCAGAAAGCGCGGTTCACCGGGTAGAACGTCGGGAAGTACATCAGGCTGGTAAAGAAGCTGACGGGGCTCTCCAGTTCCACCTGCAGGGTCTTCTCGTCGATCGCGGTGACGCCCAGATCGGTTACGGGCATTTCTCCGGCATAGACGGCGACGCTGTTTTTGATCAGGCCGATGTCGGTGATCATGTAGGCATATTCGCTTGCGAATACGGGATCGCAGGCGCGCTGCCAGCCGTAGACGAAGTCATCGGCGGTTACGGGATCGCCGTTGGACCAGAATGCATCGTCGCGGATCTTGAAGGTGTACGTCAGTCCGTCGTCGCTGATGATGGTTTCCGCAGCCAGTGCGGGCACCGCGGCGCTAGACGCGTCCATCTGGTAGAGACCGTCGGTGAAGTTCGCGATGACTTCAAACGAGGTTCCGTCCGTCGCTACCTGAGGATCCAGCGATTGCACTTCGGTTTCGATCTGCACCCTGAGCACATTGTCGTCCGCGGCTGCTGCAACGCTGCCAAGGGACAATGCGATCGTGAGGCACAGCACGAGCGCGGCAAGTTTCATGGCTGTTTTTCTCATGAATCGTTTCTCCTTATTTTTCTTATTTCTTCACCTACTGGAGTATGAAGATCATAGTTTGAAGATAGGTAAATTCTACATCGCCGAGGCGGCGTTGTAAAGCATTACCTGTGGTATCCGGGTTGCAGCCGTCCGCGCCGTGCACGGACCGCAAAACCCGGTATGCCACGCTCTTCCCGCTCCGCTGGTAAAGGGGCGAACAGCAAACGGCGGGGCGGACGCGCTTGCCGGCAATCCATGGTTCCCGGATCCGGGGCTGCCCTATGGGAAACGCTGCGAACTGCCACCGGGTTCTGCCCGTACGGGCGTTTAAAACGATACGCGGCTTCCCCCCGGCCGAACCCGCCCGGCAGCATTGCGCCCGGCGGGAAACCCCGCCGCCTCCGGGCGGGGGCTTTCAGCGGTTTACCGCACGACGCCTTTCATGGCGCTGCCGCGCTCGCGGCGGGCCAGGCCGGAAAACACGCGGTTGATGACGTAGTAAATCATGGCGACGAGCAGGTATAACAGCAGAATATCTTCCGCGGTCACGATGGTGCGGTGCGCGGCCACGATTTTCGAGGTGAAGGAAAGCTCGTACGTGCCGACCACCGCGCAAAAGGACGTATCCTTGATGGTGGTGACGAACTGGGAAATGAGCGGCGAACGGATGCGCCGGATGGCCTGCGGGATGATGACGTACCACATGGTTTGGATGGGGCCGAAGCCCTGCGAGGTGGCCGCCTCCCACTGGCCCTTGTTAACGGAGTTCAGGCCGCCGCGCACGATTTCGGCCACGATCGCGGAGGTGAACACCGTCATGGCCGCGATGCCGCTTTCCAGCGGCGGCAGCTTGGTTAAAAACCGCATGGCGATGATGAACAGCGCCAGGGGGATATTGCGCACGGTTTCGATATAGAGGGTGGCCGTCCAGCGCAGGGGGCGACCCTTGGCGTTTCGCATCAGGCCGAGCACCGTGCCGAAAACCAAACTCAGCACGATGGACACGGCCGCGATATAGAGCGTATGTAAGAGCCCCTTCCCGAGGAAGAGGAGGATATTCGTCGCAAATACGGAGGAAAAGGCGTCAGCCCAGCGTTCAAACATGGCGCACGCTCCGCTTCTCCAGCCACCGGGCAAACAGCGATATGGGCAGGCAGATGAGCAGGTACAGCACGCCGGTCATCACGAACGTGGGGCCGTAGATGAGGTTGGAGCCCGACCAGCTGTCCGCCCGGTACATCAGCTCCCAGCCCGCGATGACCGCGAGCACCGAGGAGTTTTTGATCAGGTTCACGGCCTGGTTGGTCATGGGCGGCAGGCCGATTTTCACCGCCTGCGGTAAAATGATGTGCACCATGGATTGCAGATAGGTAAACCCCTGGCTGGAGGCCGCCTCCATCTGCCCGGTGGGCACGGCCTTGATGGCGCTGTGCACGATATCCGCCGCGTAGGCGCCGGTATACAGCGCAAGGCCCAGCACGCCGATGGAAACCACGTCCAAAAGGATGCCGACCTTCGGGAGCACGTTGTAATAGATGAAGATCTGGATCACCAGCGGGGTATTCTGGAAAAACGAAAGATACCCGCGGCACAGCGCAAGCACCAGCCGGTTTTTGCCGCACAGCAGCACGCCCACGATCACGCCGATGACCAGCGTAAACAAAAGGCCCAGCGCCGAGATATACAGCGTGCGCAGGAAGCCTTCCGCAAAAAAGGTCCAGTCCTGAAACCAGGTTTGCCAGTTGTGAATGGAAAACGGCCCTGTCACTTTTTCACATCCCCGCGGCTCAAATACGGCAAGGTTGCCGCGGCGGGGCGGGCAAAACCCGGTTCCCCGCCGCGGTCAGAGTGTCAAAAAACTTTGTTTTGAAGACACTCTGCCAGTCTGTTCAAAAGGCCGCATATGCTAGAAGCCAAGCGTGGCGCGGGTTTGAGCGTACACGGACGTACGTGATGCCCGCGCCATCGCGCAGGTGACAACGCAGATGTGGCTTTTTCAACAGGCTGGCCGCGGCAGGGCGGGCAAAGCCCGTTATTCCCCGCCGCGGCGGCGTTTATGTTGGTTTTCTGCGTTTGGTTACGGCGCGGTCGTGGGGTTGGCGGCCAGCGCTTCGGCCTCAGCCCACAGGGAGTCGTACGCGTCCACGTCGGCCCAGACGACGGGTGCCAGGTTGTTGGCGGCGACCAGCGCGTCCAGGGAACCGTCGGCGCGCATGGCGGCGATGGTTTCGTTGACGAGGGTAAGCAATCCGACGTTGCCCTTCTTCATGGCGATGCCGTAAGGCTGGGCGGCGAAGCTGTCCGCAAGGAGCACGGTGGAATCGTCCAGATAGCCCATGAGGATGGCCTTATCCACGGAGAAGCAGGCGACGCGCCCGCTGTCCAGCGCGGCTTTGATGTCCGGATAGGTGGGGAACTCCGCAAATTCCACGGTCATGCCGGCGGCTTCCGCGGCGGCGGCAAGCGCGTCTTTGGTGGTGGCTGCCTGCGCAACGCCGATGGTCTTATCTTTGAGGTCCGCAAACGAGGCGATGCCGCTGTCTTTCAAGACCAGCAGGCCGATGGCATCGACAAAGTAGGGTTTGGAGAACTCGTACTGCAGAATGCGGTCCGGCTTGATGGTGAAGGTCGCGATCACCATATCCAGTTCGCCGGTATCCAGCAGCGGGC
>CAYRPW010000279.1:0-3552 GCA_964426145.1 uncultured Oscillospiraceae bacterium | reverse complement strand
CAGCCCGCGCCCCCCCGCGTCCACGACGCCTGCCTGAGTCAGGGCGGGGAGCATCTGCTGCGTTCGCTTCAATATCGCTTCGCCGGTCACCAAAATCACTTCGAACAGCGTGTCGAAATCCTCGGGCGCTTTGTCCGCCTGCTTGACGGCCTCTTCGGCAATCACGCGCGCCACGGTTAAGATGGTGCCTTCCTTGGGCTTCATCATCGCCTTGTAGGCGAATTCGGAGCCGCTTTGCAGCGCGGCCGCAAACTGTTTGGGCGTTACGCGGTCGATGCCTTCCAGCCCGTGCGCAAACCCGCGGTACAGCTGCGAGGTGATCACCCCGCTGTTGCCGCGCGCGCCGCGCAGCGCGCCCTTGGCCAGCGCGTCGGCGGCTTCGCCCGCGTGTACGTGTTCCTTCTGGTTCAGTTCCCGTATCGCAGCCGCCATCGTCAGCGACATATTGGTGCCCGTATCGCCGTCGGGGACGGGAAATACGTTCAGGGCGTCCACCGCGTCTCTGTTATTTTCAAGCATCGCCGCGCCCGCCATCACCATATCGCGCAGCAGAAGCCCGTCAATCATTTTGATCTGCATCAAAAAAAGTTCCTCCTGCGCCGATTAAACGCGGACACCCTCAACGGAGATGTTCACGCGGCGAATTTTGATTCCGGTCATGCTTTCCAGCTTGTAGCGAACCGTTTCGGTGATCGTTTTGCATACCTCACCGATGGAAATGCCATACTCGACGATGATAAAAAGATCCACGTCCAGCATGTCGTCCACCATTTTTAACTGCACGCCCTTCGTGAGGTTTTCACGCCCCAGCCACTGTGCGAGACCGTCCTTCGCCCGCTTGGAAGACATCGCCACGATGCCGTAGCATTCCAGCGCGGCATACCCGGCGACTTTTAACATCACGTCTTCGTTGATGAAGACGGTGCCGATATCGTTCTTGATTTTGCATTCCATAATCCACATGCCTCCTTGCAGCGACTTGCGCCCACAGGCTGATACGACGTGATAACAATCAGCCGCCGAAGCGTACGGCGGAGCCGACCGGGCGGCAGAACCGCACAAAATCGTAAACTGATTATACATGAACGCCAGCTTTTTCGCAACTGCCCCGCCTGCTGTACATATTCTGTTCCTTTTGCGCAACGCCGTCCGGCAGGAAACGAATTATGCTAGAATAAACTGCATTCTTATGAATACGATCTATAAAAGATTGCGTTCTGTACAACAGATCCAAGATCAATGGCGCTCTTGGTGCATAATCCTGTTGTAGTAAAAACTGAAAAGGAGAGGTTCTATGTTGGGCTATTCTAAGACCAATGACGTTCTTGGAAGCTTGAACCGGGGCAGCGCCCCCGTAGGGCAACCGTGCATGATATGCAGGGTCTGCCGTATGGGCGAAGTGCACGACGCAGCCGCCGCCCGCGAAAAGACAACGGCAACCGGGTTCCCCTAAATCCACGCGCACGAAAGCCCGCTCCGCCATCCGCAATCATCGCGTTCGTTCATGCATTGGATGACGCTTTGTTTTCGCGGACATAATCAGGGCGCTGAACGCCGCATGGCGGCGTAAATCACATCGCGCCGTGTTCGCCGTACCCTCTGCCGCAGCTTTGAGCGCTTGACAAGCGCCGGGTTTTGCGGGCAGGCGGCGGCACGCAAATATGGAAAGGGGAACCCCGTATGAATGAATATGCAGTGCGCATCGTAGAAAGCTTACAAGCGCGTTACCCGCATGAAAAGGAATTTCTCCAGGCAGCCACCGAAATGCTGTGCAGCCTTGCGCCGGTATTGGATAAACACCCGGAGTTCGAACGGGCGGGCGTGCTGGAACGGTTTGTGGAACCCGAGCGGATCGTTTCGTTCCGGGTTGCGTGGGTGGACGATCAGGGCAGAACGCAGGTCAACCGTGGTTACCGCGTGCAGTACTCAAGCGCGATCGGCCCCTATAAGGGAGGATTGCGCCTTCACCCCAGCGTCAACCTGTCGATCCTGAAGTTTCTGGGCCTTGAGCAGATTTTGAAAAACAGCCTGACCGGCCTGCCCATCGGCGGCGGCAAGGGCGGAAGCGACTTCGATCCCAAAGGCAAAAGCGACCGGGAAGTGATGGCGTTCTGCCAAAGCTTCATGACGGAGCTGTACCGCCACGTCGGCGCGGATGTGGACGTTCCCGCGGGCGATATCGGCACGGGCGCGCGGGAGATCGGCTTTATGTACGGCCAGTATAAGCGGATTACCGGGCTGTACGGCGGGGTGCTGACGGGCAAGGGCTTAAGCTACGGCGGCAGCCTCGCCCGCAAGGAGGCAACCGGTTACGGCCTGTGCTACTTCATGGAATGCATGCTGGCCGCGAATAACCGGTCCGTCGACGGCCGCACGGCCGTCATCAGCGGCAGCGGCAACGTGTCCATCTATGCCTGTGAAAAGGCGGCGCAGCTGGGCATGAAGGTTGTGGCGATGAGCGATTCCGGCGGCTACGTGCACGATCCGCGCGGTATCCGGCTGGACGTCGTCAAGCAGATTAAGGAAGTGGAGCGCGGCCGGATCAGCGAATACGCGCTCCGTGTGCCGGGAAGCGTTTATACTGAGGGCAGCCAGGGCGTCTGGACCATCCCCTGCGAAATCGCGCTGCCCTGCGCCACGCAGAACGAGCTGGATCTGGACGGCGCCAGGGCGCTGGTGCAAAACGGCTGCTTTGCCGTCGGGGAAGGCGCAAACATGCCCACGACGCTGGAAGCCACCGAGTACCTGCTGGAAAAAGGCGTGCTCTTTGCGCCGGGCAAGGCTGCCAATGCCGGCGGGGTAGCGACCAGCGCTTTGGAAATGTCCCAAAACAGCATGCGTCTCAGCTGGACGTTTGAAGAGGTGGACGCGAAACTGCGCGGCATCATGCGCGGTATTTATGAAAAAACCGCGCACGCCGCGCAAACCTATGCGGACAGCCCCACCAATTACGTAATGGGGGCGAACATCGCCGGTTTCCTGAAGGTTGCGGACGCGATGCTTGCCCAGGGCGTTTGCTAAGACCGGAATCGAAAAAACAACACCCTCCGCCGGGCATCTGCCGGCGGAGGGTAAAACTGCCGCAAGCAGGGGACGCACGGCCCATCGGGGCCGCGTCCCCTGCTTTCTCTTTATAGCGGCTGGGCGTTGGGAAAAAATGTAAGAAAGATTTGGTTGGCAACCGAAAGCTTCTCGGCGTATGCCGCATAGGCGGGGCTTAGCTGTTTCATCATCGGCAGAAATACGGTGCGATACCCGCTCGTCTCCACCAGTGCGCGCATCTGCTGGCGGAGTTCATAGGCAGGCGACTGTCGGTATGCGTCGGACTGCTGATAAGCGATCATCCGTTCGAGCGCTTGCCGGTGGTTTTGGATATATGCGTGCGGATCCTCCAGCAGTTCGTCGATTTGCAGTTGACCATGCACCGCCAGATCTGTCCGCTGCTTCCGCGCCTGCGGGACAAGATGGACCGAAAGATCATTCAAACCGAGCTGCCGACCGCGACAAAGTACGACCTGCACACGCGGCTGGAGTCCATGCCGCGGCATAACA
>CAYRPW010000278.1:355-3554 GCA_964426145.1 uncultured Oscillospiraceae bacterium | reverse complement strand
GCAATGTGCGCATCGAAGCAACCCTCGATGCGGTCGCCGGTTATCGTTATGCGCTGGATACGCTGAACCTCAACGCTGCCGCAGCCGGAATCGCCGCCCTGGAAACCAAACAGATCGGCGGCTATGACTTCCTGGGCGCTGTGACGGGAGATTATTGGATCACCGGTACGTATCTGGCGCGGGTGCCCGAAGCATCGATGACGCTGACGATTACGATTTCGGAACCGACCAAAATTGAGGATGTGCTCCCCGCCATTCTCAATTCCATCCGCTTCACTTTCCCCATTCCCAATCCGCCGCTGATGGACCCGCCGCTGCCCGAGGACGGCGTTCGCTACCAGCCTTCCCCCGCTGCCGTCAATGTGAGCGGGTATACCCTGCAGGCGAAATGGTTATCTACGGATGAATCCATCGTGCCCAAGGATTCCTATTACAACAGTCTGGCCGCGGTCGGCGATACGGTTCATGTGCTGACCAGCCAGAAACTGCGCAGTTACACCCGCAGCGGTAATCAGCTGATCGCCGCAGGCGAGCCGCTGGAGCTGGGAAGCGATTACAGCTATCTCAGCGCCGTTCAGGACGGAACGCTGTATGTAACCGATGGTTTCTATCGAGTTATAACGGTGAAAGACGGCGTGACAAACGCATTCGATCTGGACAGCTATCTGGTGATGCACCCCGGCGGGCAATGGGGACTTGGGTTCTGGTCTTCCTATAATGTAAAACAGCTTACCTTTACGACGGACGGCCTGGCGACGAAAGATTGGGTACTCACCAATCTATCCGACGACGAGGCGCGTACCGGCAGATTCTCCTCCGTTTCCTATATAACCATCACGGATGACCGCATCTTCGTGGCCGGCATGGACGCGCTGTCCGGCAATGCAACGCGGATTGCGATGTATGATTTGGACGGCAACGAACTGGCCACGTTCGGCGGTACGGATTGGAGCGAAGATTCCTACTTCGGGAATGTGGCGGGCATCGTGCAGACCGAAAACGGTATCCTCGTGCTGGACGGTTACTATCAGACGTTGCGGCTCTTCTCGTTGGACGGCACATACCTTGGCAGCGCGCACTGTGATGAGCTGCTGGGTACGAACTATCCATGGCCGGTAACGATTGTACCGACCGATGGCGGAGCGCTTGCCCTGATTTCTCAGGAGCGGGCGGATCAGTCGGCAACCGAACTGCTTGTGTTTGAAATAACCGGATTCTGATATGATCAAACCACGCGCCATCACCGAAACGTTAATCGCCGCAGCGGCGGGCCGCCGCGCACCAGACCTCGTATTCCGGCAAGCCAACGTTGTAAACGTCTTTACCCGTGAGATCGTTACGGCGGACGTCGCCGTTACGGCAGGCAGAATTGCCGGAGTCGGCCTTTATCGCGGGCCTCAGGAAATTGATTGTACCGGTCTGTATCTGTGCCCCGGTTTTATCGACGCTCACTGCCACATCGAAAGCTCGATGGCCGCACCCGCGGAGTTTTGCCGCGCGGTGCTGCCGTCGGGCACAACGGCCCTGATCGCGGACCCGCATGAGATTGTCAACGTGTGCGGCGCGGCAGGGCTTCGTTTTATGCTGGAACAAGCGAAACGTGCCGTTTGCGATCTGTATTTCATGCTTCCTTCCTGTGTGCCGGCCACGCAATGGGAGACTTCCGGCGCTGAATTTACCGCGCAGGACATGAAACCGTTTTTACGGCATCCGCACGTGCTGGGTCTTGCGGAGGTTATGAATGTACCGGGCGTCGTCGGCTGCGATCCCGGCGTGCTGGAGAAAATCAAACTGTTCTCAAGGCGCAGGATAGACGGCCACGCACCTGGCCTATCCGGCCCTGCATTGCAGGCGTATGCCGCGGCGGGAATCACAACCGACCATGAAGCGGTCGGGTTTGCGGAGGTGCTTGAAAAAGTACGCGCCGGAATCTCCGTTTTGGTGCGCGAGGGCAGCGCCGCGCACAACCTGAGCGCTATTCTTGCCGGAGTATTGGAAGCGAAGCTGCCGACAAACCGTATGATGTTCTGCACAGACGATAAGCATCTTGACGACGTACGGCGCGACGGGCACATCGTTCACAATATTCGAATGGCGATTGCGCTTGGCATGCAGCCGGTTGAAGCGATCTGCATGGCGACGCTCAACACGGCGGAACACTACGGCCTAGCGGAACGAGGCGCGATAGCGCCCGGGCGCTTTGCTGATCTGGTGCTCGTATCCGATTTGCGTGCCATGCAGATTGAAGCCGTATATAAATCCGGTGTCTCTTCCGCCTCGCTTCTTCGCAGACAGGAACCTCCTTCTACCGTTCCTGAAGAAATTCTTCATTCCGTGCATGTGAAGGCAATCACGCCTGACGATCTTCGTTTACCGGTGCACGGCGTGACCGACGTGCTGGAAATGGTTCCCCGGCAGTTGCTTACCCGCCATCTGCGGGAAGAGGTTCCCGCCAGCCAGGGTTTGTTTGCGCCAAACTCCCGTTATGCCAAGCTCTGCGTTGCAGAACGGCACGGCAGGAACGGCAACATTGCCGTAGCCCCGTTGAAAGGTTATGGGATAACGGGCGGCGCCATTGCCACGTCGGTCGCGCACGACAGCCACAACATCATCGCCGCCGGAGACAACGACCGGGATCTGGCGCTTGCCATTAACCAGATCCGAACGATGCACGGCGGTTATGCCGTAGTGCAAAACGGGCAGGTGACAGGCGCCCTTCCGCTGACAATTGCCGGGTTAATGAGCGCCGAGCCTTATGCGGTTATTGAGCAGGCAACGAAAGATATTCTCAAACAGGCGGACTGCCTTCACATCAGCGCGGGCATTGAACCGTTCATCAGCCTTTCGTTCCTTGCGCTGCCGGTAATACCCACCCTGCGACTGACGGATAAGGGTCTCATCGACCTTTTTCAAGGTTCGTAGTGAACCGAATACGGAGCTCTGCAGCGCTGCGGTTTTCTTTGTGTTTTCAATCCGCCAAATTACGGTATGCCCCGCAGAAACGCTTTACAGCAAACGGGTGAGATGCTACAATACCAATTGCATGTTAAATGATTCACAATACCGAGCCGCACACTTTACGCTGAATGGAAACCATTGAAGGAGGTTTGTTTCATGAAACGCATCGTACAAACAGCATCCGCTCCCAAAGCCCTGGGCCCGTACTCGCAGGCCGTATCGACAGACGCTCTGGTGTTTA
>CAYRPW010000278.1:0-345 GCA_964426145.1 uncultured Oscillospiraceae bacterium | reverse complement strand
AGCTGGGGATCGATATGCAGACCGGCAAACTTGCCGACGGTGTGGAAGCGCAGGCGCGGCATGCGCTGCTTAACCTGGGCCAGGTGCTGGCCGCAGAGGGATTAACCTATTCCCATATCGTAAAAACCACCGTTTTTCTGGCAAACATGGCCGACTTCGCCGCTGTGAACGCGGTTTATCAAAGCTTTTTCACGGGGGATTATCCTGCCCGCAGCTGCGTACAGGTTGCCGGGCTGCCTTTGGGCGGGCTCGTTGAAATTGAAAGCATTGCCATTGGGTAAAGAAGGGAAAGCGCCATGTTTACAATCCTAGAAAAGAAACTCCTGAACCCGACCGTGGCACAAA
>CAYRPW010000277.1:0-3566 GCA_964426145.1 uncultured Oscillospiraceae bacterium | reverse complement strand
GTGAACGATCATGCCGGAATCGATAAAAGACGCCAAAGGGATGATGCACGCGCCGATGGTGATGGGTACTGCCAGGTTGAACAGATTGCGGTTGATCTGCCGCCAGCGCAACAGCGGAGCCTCGTCGGTTTGGCGCACCGTATCCAACGCATGCCGCCTGCGGTAATATACGAAATACATATACAAAAGTGCAAACAGCTCGGAAACGGACGTGCCCAACAGCGCGCCTGCCGCCGCATATCCGATGTTGATCTCCCCGGCGCCGGACGAGCCGATCCTGGAGCCCAGATATGCCAACGGCAACGCGATCATGATCTTGCCCACTTGCTCGATCAGCTGGCTGATTGCGGTAGGCTTCATGTTTTGCTGGCCCTGTATATAGCCGCGGAACGCGCTCATCGTACACACGATGGCAACAGACGGCGCGATCGCAACAAAGCCTGCCGCCGTCAGCGGATCGCCTACGCGGTCGCTTAAGAATGTCCGCAGCGCAATCATCAGCAGCGTTCCGGCAACCCCGACGATCGACAAAATAATCAGCGCGTGTTGAAACGTGCGTTTCGTATTCCTGACGTCGCCTTTGGCCAGGTTATAGCTCACAATACGGCTGATGGCAACCGGAAGGCCGGCCGAGGATATGGTCAGCAGCAGGTTATAGGTTGGGAAAACGAGTTGGTATGTACCCAAACCCTGATCACCGATCAGCCAGGCCAACGGAATTCGGTACAGCACCGCAATGATCTTACAGATCAACCCGGTAATGCCCAAGATCGTTACGCCGCCGATGATCGTTTGTTGTTTATCACTCACCGGATTGCCTCCCCTTCTGCTCCCCGCCCATTATAACAGATTCCTTCGTTTTCCGGCAGGGCGAATCAAGAAGCGCTTCACCTTGCAATGAAGCGCTTCCTGGAACGGCCGGTTACCGTTAATCGTCAAGCCTGTCCATGTAGGTTTTTGCATCGGCGTCCGTAATCCACTGGCTGATCGTTTCATCATACAGCGTATCCTGCTTGCTTTCCAGCAGCGCTGCCGAAACCTGGTCGTGGATATCGGCAAGCGGCACCTGCCCGTCCGGCAGATCGCTTGCATATTGCACGATGTGAACGCCCACGCTGGAGCGGAACGGCTCGGACACATCGTTTACGCTTTGCAGCGCCATCGAAGCGTCAAGAAATTCGGTCACATAGGTGGTCAAATTGGCGCATACAAGGTAGCCGGTAGATTTCTGCGGCTCTGTCTGCATGCCGGGATCTTCGCCATACGCGGCGATCAGCGCATCAAAATCCTCGCCTGCCGCAATTTTTGCCAATACTTCATCCACTTTGGGCTGAATGGCCGAAAACGCAGTCTCGGTCAGCGTGCTGATCTGCGCGTTCAGATCGGCGATTTCTGCGTTCAGCGTATCCGCCTGCGCCGTGAGCTCTTCGCGGCTCTGCTTCTGCTCGTCGGTATCGGTCGACGAGTCTTCGGGCAGCTCGCCGATCGCCGTGTTCGTCGCTTCCAGCGAGGCCTGTTTATCGTCCAGTTCGGTCTGCAGCGCGCTGAGCGCGGTTTTGTCTTCGTCGCTGATCTTGATCAGGAGGTTTTTCACGTAGCGGTAACCAACCGGCGTATAGTACAGGATCGCGCCGCTGCTGACGTCGCTTGCATACTGCGTGGGCGTTGTCGCGTATGTGGAAATGGCGCTTGCAACCTGGTTGTTATACTCGGCCAGAATTTCATCCTCGGTCACCGCAACGTCCTTGACCACCATATCCTTGAGCTTTTGCGTAGATGCGTTAAGCTTCTCGGATTCCAGAAGAGCCTCTTTCGTGCCATACCCAAGTTCCAGCATCTTCGTTTCGATTGCGGCATTCAATTCGTCGCCGGTCAGCTGGGAATCGGCAAAGAAGTATGTTTTCACGTTGGAAAGATTGGCTTCATAGGTTGTGTCGACCGTCTCATTGATCGCGGCAAGCTCTTCCTCGGTAAATTGATCGAAACCGTTCTCCGCGATTTTCTGCTGTGTTACGGCTTCCTCAATTAACGCGGCTACGGCGGATTCGCGGGCGGACGACAGCGTGTCCGCGTCGGTACGGTCAAGCGTCATACCGTAGTAGCTGTACATGTATTCCTGATAATCCAGTACGTTTTCAACCGCCTGTAGAACGTCCGCCTTGACGATGGTTTTCCCCGCAACCTCGATGATCACAGTCTGCGCGTCAACCGCTGCATCTTTGACAATCAGGCCGCAGCTGGATGTGAAGGCAACGATGAACGCCGTCAGCAGCACGAGTAAAGCGTATTTGCGCATAGCGTAGGACTCCCCTTATCTGTCGATTTTTAAACACCCATGCATTATACTGAATTTTCAACCGTGAAGCAAGCTATTCAATGCTTCGCATGCTGTCAAACGGGAAAAACACAAAACGGACGTGACCCTTCACCTGACTGCGGGTCAGCGTATCGACGCTGGACGAACGGCTGTCCCGGCTGTTGTCCCGGTTATCACCCATTACGAAGTACTCGTCATCCCCCAGCGTCCTCGCCGCCATGTTGGCGTAAAAGGGGCTGGAGTTGCGTTCAGGCGTCAGATAGGTTTCGGCCAGCGCTTCGCCGTTGCGGTACACAACGTTGTCCTTGATCTCGATCGTATCCCCGGGGAGGCCGATCAGCCGTTTGACGTAATTTTTGGTGCTCTCCGGGTATTTGCAGATGATCACGTCGCCGCTTTGCGGTTCGCCAAACAGGTAGTCATACTTCGTAACGAACATAATTTCGCGGTCCTGAAGGGTATCCAGCATGCTGCTGCCATCCACGATGACGGGTTCGAACACAAACCCGCGAATGCATAATGCAATCAATACGGCGGCGCCTAAGGTGAGAATCCAGCTGATCGTTTCCTTCACTATCATCTTTTTCTTCTCTTCCGGCGTCATCTCCGAGAATTTCTTCTTGTCCTGCTTCGGTTTGGCCATTAAAGCCGTCCCCCTTCAATTCGCATTCTTTCCAATGTCACCGCCTCCGGAACAGGCCCCGGTTCCAGCACCTTTTTACGGCGTTTGAGAAATACGGAGCGGTCCAGCATCACGATACGGCTGCACCCGAGGCATTTGATCTTGATATCCGCACCGATCCGGATCACTTTCCAACGGTCGCTGCCGCACGGGTGCAGTTTCCGCATCTGAACAATATCGTCCAAACGGATCTCGTCCATTCTACGCCTCCCGTATTGCCGCTCGACTACGGCATATTATACAACCGAAGGTAGAAAGAAACAAGCCGCCGTCGTCAAAACACGCCGGCAGCCCGTAACGTTCACAGTTTGTTTACTTTTCCATCAAGAATGCATGGCATGCCGCCGCGGCCTGCTGGCCTTCCCCGATGGCGCGCACGACAAGGCTCTGTCCCAAATGCATATCGCCGGCAACGAATATGCCTTCTTTGCTGGTTGCGAAGTTCTGCGCCGCGATATTGGTTCTTGCGTCACGGGTAAGCGCAAGCGCATCGGCCAGCGTATCCTCCGGCCCCAGGAACCCCATGGCAAGCACCACGCTGTCTGCTTTCCATGTTCTCTCGGTGCC
>CAYRPW010000276.1:0-3607 GCA_964426145.1 uncultured Oscillospiraceae bacterium | reverse complement strand
GGCGAAGGCGGGGAGGGTCATGCCAATCATCAGGAGCAGGGTGAGCAGTAACACAGTCAGTTTCTTCATGGGGACTCCTCTCGTTTTATCCTGGGATATCCGTGTCCGGAGTGCGCGGAAACCCAATATTATCCAAATCCTACACCGGATGCGACCCGAAGTCAACAAAAAAACCGATCAGGCGAGGTTAAATATCTGTTATCGCCGCAAGGGATGAAGACAATAAAACAACGCCTCAGCCGCCGGATGAACGGCGGTTTAGGCAGGGTTTATCGCTGTATTTTCCGTTGAAATTCGTTCTTCCGGCCTTCCCCGGGCCGGGGTTACTCCCCGTCGGCGAACACGTGCGGCATGCGGCACAGGCAGAAGGGGTGGCCGGCTGGGTCGATCATCACGGTCCAGTCCGCGGAAAACTGCGCCTTGGAAACCGTGGCCCCGCAGTTTTGCGCATGGCGCACGGCGGTTTCCAGATCGTCAACGGCGATGTCCAGGTGCGCCATCTGCTGCTGGGCGCCCGCCTCCTCCGGCCATACGGGCGGCAGATAATCCGAATTCTGCTGCATCATCACGCAGGGCGTTTCCCCTTGTTTCGTGCCGGGCGGATACACCCACGCGTAATCGTCGTCGTGGAAGCCCATTTCCCAGTGAAGCAGCGCCGCGTAAAATTTGCCCAGCGCTTTGGTGTCCAAACAGTCCAGCGTCAGCGAGTATACCTTGATTTTCAGTGCGCTTTTCATCGGTTTCACCGCCGTTTCCTCGTTTTAGGGGTTGACCCCATTCAGTCGGCAGCCTCATCCCCGCCGAATGCCGCGGCTTCGATCGCCCGGTAATCCACGTCGTCCACGTAGACCGAGCGCGTCAGCACAGCCGGGCCGGTAATCACGCCGCTTTGGTTGGAATACAGCGTGCGCAGCGCGGGCATGGAAAGCAGCGGGGTATAATCCGCGATGGGGTTATCCAGAATATCCAGCCTGTGAACCGTTGCCGAGGCGGCAAGCGCGGACACATCGGTAATCGCGTTGCCGTTTAAACGCAGGTCGTACAGCGCGCTGAGGCCTGCCAGATAGGGCAGGGTATCGTCGGTCAGGCCGCAGGCGTAAATCTTGACGGTGTTGAGCCCCTGCAGGGCGGCAAGAAAGCTCCAGTCGGCAATCCGGCAGCCGTAAACGTTGAGTTGGCCCAGCCATACCGCGCCGATCCCGGCCGTGTTTTCCACGCGCAGGCCCGCAAGCGTCAGCGTGCGTACGTTTGTCAGATCGCTTAGAAAATCCGTGGATAGCAGCGTATGACCTTCTGATTGGATCGTCAGATCGCGGATGCCCGTGATGCGCTTCCATGCGTCGCCGCTTAAATCAACGTCGGCGGTCAGGTTGATGGTCAGCGTATTCAGCGAGGTTTTCTCCCGCAGCTCGGCGTTCAGCGCCTCGGTCATTTCCCCGACGTCGATCACAAGCGTTTTCAGCGCCGTGCCCCGCGTATCCAGCAGATACAGCGCCGCGGCTTCGGGCACGCCGACAAGCGTCATCTCCGTTTTTTCCGCAACCACGGTGCCGATGCTCTCGCCGCCGGGCAGGGTGACGGCGTTCATCTGCAGCCGCGTGGATTTGGGCAGGGTTTCGTAAAACTGCGCGCCGGCAACGTCGCAGTCGGTAAGCGTCAGATCCGTCAGCTTGCGAAAGCGCAGCGCCGTCTCCTGCAAGGCGGAGTCCAGTATCAAGCGCTGGAGCGTCAGCGTTTTGATCGAATCCGCGCAGGCGGAAAGCGCCGCCGTAGCGGTATCGGAGTGCAGCAGGTCAAGCGTTAAGGCGCTTAACTTGGTAAACTTCGCAAGAATTGTGAAATCTTCGATTGCGGTATCGGAAATCGTCAGCGTGCGGATGCGCCGCGCCATGGGTGCTAGCGGCTCCAGGGAAACGATCCCCGTTCCGTATAACGCGAGGGTTTCGAGCTTTTCCAGGCTTTGGAGCGCGGTCAGGTCAAACGCCTGGTCCGCGCCGGTATACTCGTCGTCCCAGCCGAGGGTAAGCGTTTTGAGCTTCTTGCAGTTTTGAAGCGGTGTTAGGTCAAACACCCCGCAGTTTAGCAGCGTAAGCTCCGTCAGCTGCGTATATTCGCCGATCACGCTCAGGTCGTCAAGCGTCGCGTCGGTCAGCGCGATGCGCGTCAGGTTTTGAAACATCCAAAGCCAGCGCGCGTCGGTCAGCGTGCCGGGAAATTCGCTCAAATCCACTTCCGTCACCCACGAAAGCCGCTGCATCAGCTGCGACGGGCGGAGGGTTTCGAAAACACAGCGGGCGCGCTGCGTTAAAAACGCGCGCAGCGGTTCGTCGATATCCTCCATGTAAATCAGCCCGTCCTCCCGCGCCATTTGGAGGAGGTTAGAATCCGGTTCGTTCCAGTCCGGCGTGACGGAGTAGGGCGACACGCCCTGCGCGGCGGCGGCGCCGCAAAACGCGATAACGGCCACGGTTAGCAAGAGTAAACCACGGAATTTCATAAGGGAACCCCTCCTTTACCTAAAACGCGCCGCCTCCGATAAACTCCCGGAGAATGCTCTGGGGCGGTATTTCATGGATGATGTCCGCGGATACGGGCAGGAAGTATTGCAGGAATTTGAGAATGCGGTGCGCCGTCAAATACGCGGGTGAGCTTTCGGGGATCGCGGATAATAAATCCCAGCCGAAAGTTTTCAGCACCGGCAATTCATACTGCAGCGAGGTGTTAAACATCGCGTCCGCCTTTTCCTGGTTGGGGAAAATCCACTTCTCTTCCCCCGCGCGCACGCTGGGCCACATGCCGATGGTGCCTTCCGCGCCCATGCCGCGGGTTGCCGCGTCGCGCACAATGCGGCGCAGCAGGCGCACGTCCGTGGTGCGGATGCGGTTGTGATTGTCCAGGTTCACGCAGTGCAGCGCCGACACGTAAATACCGAACACCAGCTGCTCGGGCAGCTCCGCCGTCACCTGATCGTTGAGCGCGTGAATGCCTTCCAAAATCAGCGGCCCGTGATCCCAAAGCCTGACGGGCGCGCTGCGCAGGGTGCGAATGCCGCTTTTGAAATCGAACTGCGGCAGCAGCGTTTCCTGCCCGGACAACAGCCGTTCGATGGTTTCGCGCAGCAAAAGGATGTCCAGCGCGTGAATGTGTTCCAGATCGGGTTTGCCGTCCGGCCCGGCGGGGGCTTTCGTCTTGGGCAGATAGAAATTGTCCAGCGATACCGTTTCGGGCCGCCTGCCCAGCACCTGCAGGTGGACCGAAAGCCTGCGGGCAAACGTGGTTTTGCCGCTGGACGAGGGTCCAAAGATCAGCACGATCTGCGCGCCCGCTTCCACGATCTGGTCGGCGATGGCGGCGATGGATTTGTCCTGCAGCGCTTCGTTGATGCGGATAAACTCCCGCATGCGCCCCTGTTCGATCATATGGTTAACGTCGGGAACGTTGGTAACGCCCAGAATGCGGCTCCACTCCTGCGACTGCGCAAAGGTGCGCAGGTGCTTGCGGCGCGGCAGGTAGGGCGCGGGCACGGCGGGATTGGCAGGCGCGGGCATGCGCACCACCAGGCCCGGGAAATGCGGCCGCAGCGCGAACACGCCGATGAACCGGGTGG
>CAYRPW010000275.1:0-3608 GCA_964426145.1 uncultured Oscillospiraceae bacterium | reverse complement strand
GGATTCGAACCATCGAAGTCT
The DNA here is from genome assembly GCA_964426145.1 of uncultured Oscillospiraceae bacterium. GTDB lineage: Bacteria > Bacillota > Clostridia > Christensenellales > Aristaeellaceae > CAXXOK01. The sequence continues at coordinate 3,587 of CAYRPW010000275.1, read as the reverse complement.
GAGACGGCAGATTTACAGTCTGCTCCCTTTGGCCGCTCGGGAACCCATCCAGGATTAGAGGCAAACGATGAAAGGTAGCGTGCTGCCTGCCATGCAGGCGGGAAAGCGGGGAGGTGGGGAAGCTGGTCGGTCGGGATGGTTGGGAAGGTGAGGGGAACCGCCTGGTTGATCAGGCGTGGTGACGGGGGATGGAGCCGGCGATGGGACTCGAACCCGCAACCTGCTGATTACAAATCAGCTGCTCTGCCAATTGAGCTACACCGGCGGAGTCCCAACCAACCGGAAAATGGCGACCAAGAAGGGGCTCGAACCCTCGACCTCCAGCGTGACAGGCTGGCATTCTAACCAACTGAACTACTTGGCCACATTGCTGGTGGGCCTTCAGGGACTTGAACCCCGGACCAACCGGTTATGAGCCGGCCGCTCTAACCAACTGAGCTAAAGGCCCTTACGGGAAAGGTGGTGACTCCTGGGGGACTCGAACCCCCGTTACCGCCGTGAAAGGGCGGTGTCTTAACCGCTTGACCAAGGAGCCACGGATACCCTGCGGGATGAGTTTGGTCGGGGTGAAGGGATTCGAACCCCCGGCCCCATGCTCCCAAAGCATGTGCGCTACCAGACTGCGCTACACCCCGGCTTGTACAAGCCCATATAGGCGACGAATAGTATTCTACCGAAATAGCGTGCCATTGTCAAGAGAAATCGGAGGCCGTTTGTTCTTTTTCTGCGGTAAATCTGCGCGTTCAAAATATTACGATATAAACTTGATTAGTTTACGAATATATGATATTATGTAAAAGAATTGTAACATATTGCCTGCGCCAGCAAAGGAGACGCCACGATGCGCGAAACGGAGAAAATCACCGCGTTGATTGTTTTCGGCACCCGGCCGGAGGCGATCAAAATGTGTCCGCTCGTCAAGGAGTTCCGCACCCGGAAAAGGATCGTCACCAAAGTGTGCGTGTCCGGCCAGCACCGCGAAATGCTGGACCAGGTTTTGAAGCTGTTTTCCGTTGTGCCGGATTATGATCTCAACATTATGCAGCGGGAGCAAACCCTGTTTGATATCACCGCCAAAACCCTTACCGGCATGCGCGAGGTGCTGCTGCAATGCAAGCCGGATATCGTGTTTGTGCACGGCGATACCACCACGGCGTTTGCCGCCTCGGTCGCCGCGTTTTATCTGCAGATCCCCGTGGCGCACGTGGAAGCCGGGCTTCGCACCCGCAACATCTACTCGCCGTTTCCCGAAGAATATAACCGCCAGGCCATCAGCCTCGTGGCGGAATATAATTTTGCGCCAACGCAGATGTCGCGTACCAATCTATTGTCGGAAGGCCGCCCGGCCGAAACCATCTACGTGACCGGCAACACCGGCATCGACGCGCTGAAAACCACCGTGCGCCCGGATTTCCGTTCGGAGATCATCGACTGGGCCCAAGGCAGCCGCCTGCTGGTGATGACCGCCCACCGGCGCGAAAACCTGGGCGAGCCGATGCGCGGCATGTTTCGCGCCGTACGCCGCGTTGTGGAAGCGTACCCGGACGTGAAACTCGTTTACCCCGTGCATAAAAACCCGGCGGTGCAGGCGGCCGCCCATGAGGTGTTCGCCGACAATCCCCGAATTCGCCTCATTGAGCCGATGGAAGCGGACGCGTTCCACAACCTCATCAACGCGGCCTATTTCATTTTAACGGATTCCGGCGGTATTCAGGAGGAAGCGCCCTCGCTGGGCAAGCCCGTACTCGTGATGCGCGATACCACCGAGCGGCCCGAAGGCCTGGAAGCGGGCACCCTGCGCCTGGTGGGCACGGATGAGCAGCAGATCTTTTCCGGCTGCCGCCTTTTGCTGGACGACCCTGCGGAGTACCAGAAAATGAGCGCGGCGCAAAACCCCTACGGCGACGGAACCGCGTCCGTGCGCATCGCGGATATTATCGAAGCCACGCTGTAAACGCCTCTATTTTACAGCTTGCTATTCAAACAGGCTGTCAACCTCTTCCTCAAGTTCCGCGTCCTGGGCTGCGGTTTTCGCGGCCGAGGCTTTTCGTCTGTCGAATTTTTCCTGCAAAATCTGGTTCTTGATCTGCGCCATCCGGGACGCCCAGCGCTTGTGCCGGAGCTCCAGCTGGAAGTTTTCCTTGGCAATCGTCATGCTGTCCACCTCGCAGCCCACGTAACCGTACACCCGGGCGGTTTCACACAGCATGATGAACTTGCGCGCGATCAGCGATTTGATTTTGGGCGGAATGCCGATCTCGGCTTCGGGGCCCACCAAAATGGAATCCTGCGAAAACGCGGTGCCTAAAATGCGCGCGCCCTCATCCACGATGAGAATGCCGTCGGCAACCACGTTGCCGTTGATGCGCGCGTATTTGTGAATGTAAATGTTGCGGGTGGATTTCAAGCTGCCCATCACCACGGCGCCTTCGCCGATATCCAGGCTGAACTCGGTGACGATGGTTTTCTTGACCACCGTATGCGGCTCCACGATCTCTGCGTCAATCCACCGCTCGCTGTACACCGCCATATCCACGGGGGAGTGGGCTTCGGTTTTCGTTTCCAGCCCGATCAAAATCTCCGGCGCATACAGGCGGCGGAAGGTGCAGCCCGGGGCGATGCGCAGGCGCTCGGCGCTGGAAGCGTTAATCCCCAGCATGCAGCCGGGCTGCACGGTCATCTGCTTTTCGCTGTCCGCCCAGCGGATCACCGAGCAGTTGCGCCCGAGTTCCAGCTCGTCCAGGCAGGCGATGGCGCGCAGATAGGTTTTCTCCGGAATCCGCGCCGAAGCCGCCGCGTAAATCTCCTTGCTGAAAACCGCGATCCCCAGCGGGCGGAAGCGCGTTTCCGCTATCACAATCGCGCCGCAGGCGTTGCCCGTCAGCTCGTCAGCCAGCAGGTACGGTTCCAGTTTGGACATCTGCACGGTGCGGTTTTCCCGGTTGATGCCGTTTTCCACCAGATAGCGAAACGAGTTGGAAAAATAGCGCGGATCGCGCACGTTGTCGTTCTTTACGTACAGCGCGGCTTCCCTGCTTTTCTTCTGCGACAGCATGGAGACCGCGAAGGGAAGGATCAGCAGTACGATAAACAGCAATGAAAGACCTGCAATCGTCAGCATACCGAGCCTCCCTTCGTTGTCTTTGCCGCTGCAAAACGCGCGGCAGCGCCGTGCACCCGCCGCCAAACACCCGCCGCTACGCCCACCGCCACAGCCTGCCCATCTTGGGCTTGCCGAAGCCCTTGCTTGCGTGCTGCACAAACAACACGTAGATAAACACCATCTGCAAGAAATCAAACAGCATTCCCAGCGTGAAGAAAAGCGTGGCCATGTACAGGGAACTGAAATAGTGCAGAACCAGCAAATAAACCACATAGCGCGTGACGCCGTAAATGCCGGTGTACACCATCGTAGCCGCAAAGGCAATCAGTTTGGACAGGAACGACGAAAAGATCAGCGCGATGGCAAACCCGCTGATCCCCGCAATGCAGATCCAAAGCGCGATCTGCTGCTCCATATAAAGCTCGGAATAATTGACCAGCGTGTAAGGGAAATACTCCGGGAAGAAAATGAAGTAGAAGGAAGC
>CAYRPW010000274.1:0-3613 GCA_964426145.1 uncultured Oscillospiraceae bacterium | reverse complement strand
TCTACAAATTGGAACGTATCCCAGATCTTGTTGAGCGCGGTGTTATCCTTGGTGGTCGGGCGGCGGCCGAACACCTGCAAATCCAGCGTGATCTCGTACCCGTTGCGGATGGTGCGGCGCATGTAACCGCGGTGGTCGATGCTGCCGTACTGGCTCATGACGTATTCCAAAATCAGGAAGCGCCCGTTGTCCGCATTTTTCCAGTTGGAGCTGGAAAACGTATAGCCCTGCGCCTCGTACTCGTTCTTGGGGTAAAAGCTCGTGCGGTAGGCGCGGCGGTAATCGTCGGTCTGCTCGTTGACGTCGTACACCATCTGGGTGGTTTCATCCTGGGTGGCGGTCAGTTCAAACTGCAGGTCCTCGTCTTCCAGGTTCCAGGCCTTTAACAGCACGCCGCGCTTGAGCATATCGTTGACCAGATCTTCGGAGGAGTACCCGCGCTCCGTCAGAAAATCGGCGTTGCTTGCCGCGGTGTCCGGCGTAACGGCGAGATAGGTTTCCGGAAGGTCTACCGTCGCCATCAGCGCGTCCAGCACGAAGGTCTGCGCCTGCGCGGACAGGGTAACTAAGAGTAACGACACAACCAACGCCATGCCGAGCATCCACTTGCGCATAGTACACCATCCTTTGTCCCGGGGTAACCGCCGGTTTCAATCTGCCCTATCTTATCATAGAATAAAGGCTATGCGCAACAAGCGCGCGCCCGGGCACGGTTTTTCACGCCCGGGAATGGCGGCGCCGCCATCGGGGAAGGCCTGTTTTAGTTGTGAACCGCGGGGCTTTCATGCTATACTGTGCGCACAGGCAACCAAAGGGGGGCGGGGTATGGCGCTGTTTGACATGGATAAAACCGGCGTGCTGTGGGACAGCGTTTCCCTGCCCAACGCCTTCATTATCGAGTATATGCCCACCGCGCCCGAAAACTATGTAAAAGTCTATATTTACGGGCTTTTATTCGCGCGTTTTATGGCCGCGGCCGACGGGCTGACCGTGGCCGCGCTCGCCAAAGAGCTGGGCATGGAGGAAAGCGACGTGCTTTCGGCGTTTCAGTACTGGGAGCGCGCAAGGCTTGTGATCCGCACGCAGGATAAGCCGCCCCGTTTCAGCTACTTAAGCGTCCAGCAGGCCATGATGGGCCGCCAGGCCGCCCCGGCGGACGAACAGTACCGGGAGTTCGCGCAGGCGCTGTACGCGGTGTTCGGTGATCGCAGACAGCTGCACGGCGGTGAAACGCAGCTGTGCTACGAGTGGGTGGAGCAGCTGAAACTTCCAAGCGAAGTCGTGCTTTTGATGGTGCAGTTCTTAACCACCACGCGCGGGGTGAACTTTTCCTTCAAGGCCGCGCAGAAGCTTGCGGCGGAACTTGCGGAGCGCCACATCGTCACCCTGGAGGACGCGGAACAGTATTTCGCCCGCAGCCAGGCCGCGTGGGACGGCACCCGCAAGGTGCTGCGCCGGATTTCCAAATTCCGCCCGCCCACGGTGGACGAGATCGACCTCTACCTGAAATGGACGGCCGAGTGGGGCTTCGCGCCCAAGGCCGTGGAAGCCGCCTGCGCGGAGATGACCGGCGGCGACCCGAGCTTTAAATACCTCGATTCCATCCTGCGCGGCATTCACGAGCGTTCCGGCAGAACTGATACCACGGCGGCGCAGCTGGAGAAGCAGCTGAGCCGGGAAAAGGAAGAGGGCGCGGATATCCGCGCCGTGCTTACGGCCGCCGGGCTCTCCATTCCCGCCACCCAGCCCGCGATGAAGGACAGCTACCAGAAAATGCTGTCCCAATTAAGCCACGGCGCCTTGCTGCTGGCCGCCAGGGAAATCAGCCGTTCGAAGAAAAACCAGACCCTGCAAAAGCTGGAAGAGCTGGTGGACAGCTGGCATGACAAGGGCCTCAGAACCGAGGACGACGTGAAGGGCTACCTGGCGCTGGTCAAAAAGCAGAACGAGTTTTTACAATCCCTTTTCCAGGCGATGGGCGCGGAGCTGAGCCCCTCTCCCGCCGACCGGGAACTGCTGTCCAAATGGCGGCAGGCCTGGGCGTTTTCGGACGAGGTTTTGCTGGAAACCGCCGCAAGCGCGCGCGGAAAAACCGCGCCGATGGCGTTTTTGAACAAGGTGCTGGAAAGCCTGCACAAAAAGGACGCCAAAACGCCGGAAGCCGCGCGCGCCGCGCTTGCGGCCCACGCGGCGGATTTCCAGGGCGGCGCGCGGCCAAAGCGCGGCAAAACCGTGATCGAACAGCAATACACCCAGCGGGAGTACGACCCGGCCAAGCTGGACGGCTTGACGCCCGAGGAAATCGAGGAGGCGATGAAGTATGACGCGTGACCGGATGATCCTCAAGCTGCAGGAGGAATACGCCGCGCGGCGTGACCAGAACCTCATCGCCTACGAAACCCGCGTAGCCGAGCTTTGCGGGCGGTGCGACGGTCTGCGGGAGCTGATTGACAACCGCCGCGCCCTGATGATGTCGGGCATCCGCAACGCATTCTATGCCGACCGGAAAAGCGGTGCCGCCAACGCGGGCATGACAAACGCCCTGCACGCGGTCAATGAAAAAATTACCGCGCTGTTACGGCGCACCGGCTTGCCCGCGGACGCGCTGAACCCCTTGTTTACCTGCCCGGTCTGCCGCGACGAAGGGTATGTGTACGACCCCTCCCGGCGCATGTGCGCGTGTTTTGAACAGGAGCTAAACCGCCGTATGCTTTTGGAGCTGGGGCTGGACGAAAGCCACACCTTTCAGAACTTCGATCCCGATACGTTTTCCGCCGGCGCGCCCGCGCCCGTAAGCCAGCGGCAGATGATGCTGCGCAACCGCGATCTATGCGAACGCTATGCAAACGCCTACCCGGATTTTGAGGTCAGCGACCTGCTGTTTACCGGCCAGAGCGGGCTGGGGAAAACCTACCTGATGCACGCCATCGCCCACCGGGTAACGGAACGCGGGTTTTCCGTGGAATACATCAGCGCGTTCAAGCTGCTGGAAATTCTGCGCCGGGCGTACTTTGAAAACAACGCCGCGCCGCTGGACGCGCTGATCGCCGCGCCGCTGCTGCTGATCGACGATCTGGGCACCGAGCCGCTGATGGAAAACATCACCGTGACGCAGCTGTTTAACCTGTTCAACGAACGGCAAAATCAGAAACGGCATACGGTGATTTCCACCAACCTGCCGATTTCCGAGCTCAAGAGCCGCTACACCGAGCGCATCACCTCGCGGCTGCTGGACGAAAGCCGCTGCAAGACGCTCAAATTCATCGGCGACGACGTGCGCCCGACCTTGAAAAAGAAAAGCGTATGAACATCCAGATTTACGTGACCAAATCAAACCCCGACGTGCTCAAGGCCGAGCGCTTTTTCAAGGAACGGAAAATCAAGGCCCAGATCGTGGACCTGAAAAAGCACAAGGTAGGCATGCGGGAGCTGGAGCTGTTTGCCAAAGCCGCGGGCGGCGCCCGGAACCTGGTGGACCGCCGCGGTATGAAAGCGCTGGAACGCCCCGTGGCCCATATGAGCAGCGAAAGCCTGATTTTGAGCGAATTGGAAAATGACCCGTCGGCGCTGGTGAGCCCGACCGGCTTCTCGAAGGCGATCAACTTCGCGCCGC
>CAYRPW010000273.1:3091-3633 GCA_964426145.1 uncultured Oscillospiraceae bacterium | reverse complement strand
GCTGCGCGCGGATAACTACGCGGCTGTGGACGAAGCCTACCACGCCGTGGTCAAGCAAGGCGGCGTGCCCGTATTGCCGCCGACCACCGAGCCGTGGGGGCAGCGCACCTGTTACATTGCCGACCCCGAGGGAAACCTGGTGGAAATCGGCTCGTTCCAGCCGTAACGGGAAAGCAGGCTATACCATGAGCAAGTACGATCCGCTTTGGCGGTATGTAAGCGGCGACGGCAGGCCCGCCATAACCCTTACGTTCGCGGAAATCCAAACGGTTCTGGGCTTCCCGATCGACCATTCTTTTTTGCAGTATAAAAAAGAGTTGCAGGAATATGGAGTTCAAGTCGGGAAAATATCAGTAAAGGAAAAAACTGTCAGCTTTCTACGTCTGAACAAGCCCTAGCACTGCCGTTTTTGCGTACGCCCGGCTTGCAGCAAGGAGCAGTTATGCCAGAACCGATGGAACGCCCGATTGTGCTGCGCAACGCGGCCGTGGTATTGCCCGAGGGGCTGCGGCGCGCGGACGTGGGCCTGCGCGGCGGAAAGG
>CAYRPW010000273.1:0-3081 GCA_964426145.1 uncultured Oscillospiraceae bacterium | reverse complement strand
ATCGGCGAAGCGCTTAACGGCTATGAAACGGAGATCGACCTGCAAGGGTATACCGTGATCCCCGGGATGATCGACATCCATACGCACGGCGCGATGGGCGTGGATGTGAACGAAGCCTCCGCGGCGGATTACCATACGCTGTCGGCTTTTTTCGCGTCCGAGGGGATTACGGGCTTCCTGCCCACCGTAATCAGCGACGCTGAGAACAAGATGACCGAAGCCCTGCGGCTGACGGCAGATGCCCGCAGCGCCGTACGCGGCGCCGGTATATTGGGTTGTCACCTGGAAGGGCCGTTTCTATCCGCGGAGTATAAGGGCGCCATGCCGCGCCGCTACCTGCAGCCGGGCGACGCAGCGCTGATCGCGCGGTTTTTGAATGCCGCGAACGGCTGCAAGCTTTTGATGACCGTCGCGCCGGAGGTCAGCGGCGTGGAAGCGCTGATGCACTACATCACCTCGCAGGGAATCTGCGTGGGGCTTGGGCACAGCGGCGCGACCTACGAGCAGGCCGCGAACTGCGTGCGCGCCGGGGCCGCGTTTTTTACCCATACGATGAACGCCATGCGGCCGCTGGACCGGCGCGAACCCGGCATCCTGGGCGCGGCGCTGGAGAGCGACGCCTATTGCGAGTTCATCTGCGACGGCCTGCACGTGCACCCCGCCAACGTGCGGCTGCTGCTGAAAGCCAAGGGAATCGGCAAGCTGATCGCCGTATCGGATTCGATCATGGCGGCGGGCATGTCCGACGGCGTGTATACGCTGGGCACGCACAAGATACTCGTCAAAGACGGTATTTCCACGCTTTGGGACGGCCATACCCGCGCCGGGAGCACGCTCACGCTTCGGGCGGCGCTTGGAAACTTCATGCAGTTCACCGGGCTTCCGCTGCACGAGGCCATCCTGCCGATGACCGCAAACCCGGCGCAGCTATTGGGCCTGGACAAACAAAAAGGCCGCATCGCCCCGGGCATGGATGCGGACCTTACCGTGCTTGACAGCCGGATGAACGTGCAGTATACCTTCGTGGAACAGCGCGCCGTTTTCAGGCGCGGCGCATAGCGGTTTTACCAGAGCACCAGATAGGTCAGCAGCGCGAACAGCCCCACGCAGAACAGCAGCAGGCTGAAGCTGAGCGAACGTTTCAGCCGCTTCACGGAGCGGCTGAGTTCCTCGTTGCCGGCGGCCAGCACGCAGGAGAAATCAACGGACGACGGATGCCGTCTCCAAACCGAGCGGTTCAATAAAAACACGACGCCGTTGAGAAGTTCCCCCGCCGCAAAGGTGAAGCGATTGCCGCCCGGCATGGGCACGCGCCATGCGCGGACCGTTAACAGCGCGCGGCGCAACCCCGCAACGAAGAGCTCCGGCAGCGACGACACCGCCCACGATACCGCGCAAACGGCGCTTGTAAGTCCGCGCAGCAGCGGCCTGTACACGCGCTCTTCCAGGCTGAACCGCTCCAGCCGGGCAACGCGGTAGCCCCGCCCGCCCTCCGCAGGTACGCTCAGCAGGCCGCGGACGACCGCGACGTATACGATCAGCCCGACGGCGACCGACTTTGCCGCGCCCATCAGGTGATCCATCGAAGAGAAGGAAAACGCCTCCGCCTCCGTGTGCAAAAACGCAGCGCCCAGCTTCCCGATGCCTTGGAGAAACACCGAAGGAAACAGCCCGAACAGCCACACGGAAACGGCCATTCCGCCAAGCGTAATGGCGCCCGCGGGGGCAAGCCCGGATTTCGGCCTGACCGGGGAACGCGCCGGTTGTTCCCAAAACAGGCAGACATACAATTTCAGCATGTAGGCAAGCGTCAGCCCGCCGGAGAGCACAAATAGCCAATCGGCGGCGGTATAAAGCCATGCGCCCTGCGGCTGCAGGCGGATGTATTCCGCCAGGCTTTCGTGCAGCAGCGCTTTGCTGCCGTACCCGGATAAAAGCGGCACGCCCGCAAGCCCCAGCATCCCCGTGAGAAACGAAAAGTGCAGCAGCGGTTTTTTGCGGCCAATGCCCCGCACGGCGTTCAGCCCGGTATCGGCCGCGCCTGCCATAAGCGCGCCCGCGCATAAGAACAGCAGCAGTTTGAGCGCCGCGTGGTTGACCATATGCGTAATCACACCCTGCGCGGCCGCGCCGTTTGCGGGCAGCAGCCCGTACAGCCCGGCGCCCAGCAGCAAAAACCCGATCTGGCTCATGCTGGAGCAGGCGAGAACGCGCATCACATCCCCCGCCAGCAGCGCATGCAGGCCGCCCGCAACCATGGTGACGACGCCCGTCCAGAAAAGCAGAACGTGCCATGCGGCAACCCCCCGCATCAGCCGCCCGGACAGGAGAAGAATGCCGAAAATCCCCGCTTTGGACAGCACCGCCGATAACAAACCCGCGGCAGGCGCCGGCGCGGCGGCATAGGCGTTGGGCAGCCACGTATGCAGCGGAAACGCGCCTGCCTTGGCGGCAAACCCGATCAGAAGCAGCAGGCAGGGCAGCAGCAGCCCCTGGGATGCGGCTTCCTGCATAACCGGCAGACCCTCTGAGAATTTCGCCGTCAGCACATCCTGCGGCAGCAGCAAAAGCCCCATCAGCATGCACATGCCGCCGATCACCGTATACCAGAGGGTGCTCTGCGCCGCACGGAGCGCTTCCGGCGTTTCCCGGTGGGCAACCCACGGGTAGCTGGCCAGCGACATCACCTCGAAGAACACGATCATCGTGGGCAGCTGATCCGACAAAAACACGCCGATCACGGCCGAGAGGGTCAGCTGGGAGAAGAAAACAAAACGCGGCAGGTTTTTTTGCCTGCCGGAGGCGGAAAGCATCACAACGGAGGCGGCGCACCACAGCAGCGCGCGGCGCACGGGCGACTGCGGGGGTAGCTGCGCGGGCTGCTCGAGCGCGGCGAGCAGCGCCGAGGCCTCCAGCGGTGCATTGGGTGCAAGGCCCAGCGCGCGAGCCAGTTCGGCGCGCGGCTTGTCGCTCATTTTGGCGAGCAGCGCCGTGCCGTTTTTGACCAGCCAGGCGCGCAGGCCGGGGATCGGCGACAGCGTGGCGAACGTGCGCAGCCGCGGAAACTCCGCGCCCAGGGTC
>CAYRPW010000272.1:0-3637 GCA_964426145.1 uncultured Oscillospiraceae bacterium | reverse complement strand
TTGAAGTTTATGGTACAGGTCGATGTTGGGGTTTGGGAGCGCGGTTTTCGTGCCCTCGACGATCACGCCGTCGATCGGTTTTTCCAGCAGTTCGGCAAGGATTTTCCGCTCGCTTTCCACGCGGTTATGGGTGGCGTAGAGCATGGAAACGTATCCGTTTTCGGATAGCGCGCGCTCGATTCCCCGCAGGATTTCGGGAAAGATATATTCGCCGATATAGGTGGTGACGACCGCGATGTTGCGCGTCGAATGCCGTATAGCGGCATCACGCAGATAGGTGCCGCTGCCGCGCACCCGGTAGACCAGATTTTCGCGTTCCAGCAGGCTGATGGCTTGGCGCACCGTGTAGCGGCTGTAGCCCGTACGCTCCACCAGCTCATAATCGCTGGGCAGGCGTTCGCCCGCCGTATAGACCCCCAGGCGGATATCATCCCTGAGCTTCTCGGCGACGACCGCGTATTTCGATTGCATCATCCGCCGCTCCTTTGGGAGTTGCCCGGCAAGCCTGTGGCGGCTACCCGACAGGTTTCGTTTCCTGTGCGCAAAGGCCGCCCATTATTTACAGGCGTACCGGTACACCTCGGCGATCTCCTGGCGGGTGAGGGGGTGGAACGAGCCCAGCTTGTCGCCGTTGTTCAAAAGCACTTTCTGCGCAAGCTTTTCGATATCCTCTTCCTTCGCCCCGAGCTCCGCAAACGACGTCGGCATGCCGATTTCGCGGTAGAAGGCTTCGAGCTTGTCGATGCCTTCCAGCGCGGTGCGCTCCGGCTGTTCGAAGTCCATTTCCACGCCGAACACACGCTGTGCGAACTGGGCGACGCGCATGACGTTGTAAGGGACCTGGTAGCGCAGGTAGGCCGGGAAGATCACCGCGAGGCCCGCGCCGTGGGCCACGTCGTACAGGCCGCTGAGCTCGTGCTCGATCATGTGCGTCGCCCAATCCTGCTGACGGCCGACGCCCAGCACGTCGTTATGCGCAACGACTCCCGCCCACATGATGTTGGCACGGGCGGCGTAATCGCGCGGGTTTTTCAGTGCGATCCGCGCATATTTGATTACGCTTACAAGCACTGCTTCGCACATATGGTCGGTCAGGCCCACGTCCGGGGTGTTGGTAAAATAGCGTTCCATGACGTGCGCCATGATATCCACCGCGCCGCAGGCTGTTTGGAAAGGCGGAAGGGTGTAAGTAAGCTCGGGGTTCAGGATAGCGAATTTCGGGCGCAGCAGATCGCTGTCGCAGAAGCGCTTGAGCGCGCCTTCTTCCTTGGTGACCACCGTGGAGTTGGAGCCCTCGCTGCCCGCCGCGGGCAGGGTCAGCACCACGCCCAGCGGCAGAACCTTGGTAACGGTTTTCCCGCCGGTATAGAAATCCCAGAAATCCCCCGCGTAGGGCACGCCCAGCGCGATGGCCTTGGCGGAGTCGATCACGCTGCCGCCGCCAACGGCGAGTATCACGTCCACGTTTTCCCTGCGGCAAAGCGCAATGCCTTCGTACACCAGCGTATCCCGCGGGTTGGGCTGCACGCCGCCCAGTTCCACACAGGCGACGCCCGCCTGCCGCAGCGATTTCCTAATCTGATCCAGCAGGCCGCTGCGGACCACCGAGCCGCCACCGTAATGCAGCAGCGCTTTCGTGCCGTATGCGCGGCAAAGCGCGCCGGCCTTATGCTGCGTTTCCTTGCCAAACGCAAACTGCGTGGGGCTGATAAACGAGAAATCAAGCATTGTATCTACCTCCGGCCTATTGATGGACGATTTTCTTCCCCGCCATTATACCACAGGTCAGCCTTTTCTTGCGTCCTTGACCTTGGTGAAAACGGCCTGGAGCACGATGAAGAAGCACAACAGGATCGCCATCAGCACGTTGGACCACGAGGACATGAGCTTGCCCTGGGTTTTCACCAAGCTTGAGATGGTGCCGTTGATGAGCACGCCGAAGAACGAGCCGATGACGTTGCCCACGCCGCCGGTCAGCAGCGTGCCGCCGATCACGGAGGAGGAGATCGCGTCCATTTCCAGGCCCGACGCCTGCATGGGCGTGCCGCACATGGAGTTGAGGCAGTAGCAGATGCTGCCGATGGAGGTTAAGAAGCTGCACAGCATATAGGCGCGCATCCGGGTTTTCTTCACGTTCAGGCCCATCAGCTGCGCGGACTGCTGGTTGCCGCCCACGGCGTACAGGCTGCGGCCGAAGCGCGTATAGCGAAGCACGATGTAGGTGATGATCACGCAGGCGAGCGCCACAAGCACGGTGATGCGGATATAGGGCACCAGCAGCACGCCGCGCTTGTTGGTATACGCGCCAAGCCCGAACGGCATATTGATGCGGAGGTTGGCAAGCGCAACGAAAAGTTGATTGGACACGATGCTTACCTGCTGCGTGGATAAAACGGCCGTCATCCCGCGGCCGAAGAACATGCCGGCCATGGTGACGATGAACGGCTGGATGCCCAGATAGCCTACGCAATAGCCGAGCCCCAGGCCGAACACCAGCCCGATGCCGATGATCATGACCATCAGCGTGGGCGAGGACCAGCCCCAGTACTCCATGCCGACGGCCAGGAACATGCAGTTCATCGCCACCAGGCCGCTGACGGAGATATCGATGCCGCCGGTCAGCATCACGGCGGTCATGCCGCAGACGATGCAGATCAGCCCCGCGTTGGAGATAAGAATGTTTAAGAAGGTTTGCAGATTGGAAAAGCCCTTGTAGCCGTATACGATGCAGCCGGCCGCGTACATGGCGATGAACAGCCCGATGGTGATGAGCAGGAGCACGTTGTTGCTGGTGAGCCTGCGGCGCGCGCGGCTTTGGGAAAGCGCGGGTCTCATAGGCTGACCGCCCCCTTTCGGACCGCCGATGCGGCTTTTGCGGCGGCGCGTTTGGCGAAGAAGGCTTTTACCGCCGGGGACTGGATGGTGACGATCAGGATCACGATCACGGCTTTATACAGCGGCGCCTGCGCGGAGCTTACGCCCAGCGCATACAGCGTCGTGGTGATCGCCTGAATGGTATATGCGCCGATGATGGAACCGGGCATGCGGAACTTGCCGCCGCCCAGGCTGTTGCCGCCCAGCGCGACCGCGAGGATGGCGTCCAGCTCCAGGTACAGGCCGATGTTATTGGTATCCGCGGAGTAGATGCGGCTGGTGGCCTGGATGCCCGCGATGCCCGCGCACAGGCCGGAGATGGCAAACGCCGTAAACATGATGCGTTTGGAACGGTACCCCGCAATCCGGGCGGCGTTTTTGTTGATGCCGACGCTCTGGATGTACATGCCAAGCGCCGTATACCGAAGCACCAGCATGGCGATCGTGATGCAAACGATCGTGGTGAGGATCGGGGTGGGGAAAATCCACAGATAGCCGCCGAAGAACTGGAACGAGGGCTCGCGGATATAGACGATGGTGTTGTTGCACAAAAGAAGCCCGATGGCGCGGCCCGCAGAGAACAGGATCAGCGTTGCGACCATCGGCTGAATGTTCAGGTACGAAGCAAGGAAGCCGTTGAACATGCCGCACAGCACCGCGATGGCGATCCCCGCAAGAACGCCCACCACCAGCGGCACGGCGTAGCTGGAAACGTTGGCATTGCCAAAACCCGCCAGCAGCATGCAGCACATGCCGCCCGCAA
>CAYRPW010000271.1:0-3684 GCA_964426145.1 uncultured Oscillospiraceae bacterium | reverse complement strand
AACGTCGACCGTATTATACCCGGTTGCGATTACGCTGATTAGTTTGAGATTCGAGCATTGATCGAGAATTTCGGGCGTGATCACCGTCTTATTCAGCAGGACGATTTCCGCGTTGCCGATTCTTGTGGCGGTTTGCTCCGGTGGCGTATCGTCATAGAGCTTCACGTTGCCAAGCGCCTGCAGATTGCTCCAATCCAATTCACCCGGATTTTCATGAGGTCTATCGAGTACTACGATTTTTGTCATGCTGGTTTCCCCTTATTGCTTTAGCAGATGGCTTCCAGACTTGCAAGCGTATTGTGCAGTCCCATGCCAATCATTTGCCCGTCTGTTCCGGTCCAGAGAACATTCGCGCCCATCGCGCGGAAACGCTCAGCATCCGCCGCGTGATTGCAGAAGATGCCGCAGGATTTCTGATACGATCGACAGATAACGAAGACTTTCTGGATCGACACGGTCATCGGCTCGGAGTATAGGTCAAACGGCGTACCAACCATGACGGAGAGGTCGTAGGGCCCAATGATAATAGCGGAGATATGATGGCCGAATTTCTCCAACATGGAGGGGAGATTCCCGATTCCCTTTGGGGATTCGATTTGCGGCATGAGAAAACGGGTTTGGTTGAACTGATCGATGGATTCTCCGGGCATAAATTGCGCAAGCCCACCATTCCCTTTTCGGCCGACGGGATAAAAACACAATCCATCGACTGCGACTTGGAGTTGGTCGAGCGTTTCTGTTCTTGGCAGCATGATTCCGTCGGCGCCCATATCCAGGGGCTTCGCAATCAGATGGTAGAGGGCGTCCTGAACCCGAACGATCGCTGGTAGACCAAGATTTCGGCAGGTGTGTAACAGAGGAACGATATTTTGTGCATCGTAGCGGCCGTGTTCCATGTCAAAAACGGCGAAGTCCAGGCTTGGATGGTCCATTTTTTCCAAGAGAAGGGGATCGGATATCATACTAAAACACGTTCCCAGTGTTTTTTCATTGCGGTTTAGCTTATTCTGAAGCGATTGATAACGATTCATCATATGGTTCCTCCAACGTTATATTATATAGACAGTTCTGAGGGTTGAAACGAAATCTGCGTCAGCCGTGCTGTTCGTTCAAGAGCGTGTACGCTTGCCAGCGGCAACGATATTCCTTCTGCACGCGCACGTTCTTCGTTTTCGTTTTCGATTTGTCCGGGGAAGCAAATCCGTTCGACGCCCGGCGCTTTCTTCGAAGCGAGCAATTGGTTGATCATTTCTTCAGCACGAGCAGAAACGTTAAATCCGGGATTGATCCATTTCGGGTCGATCGCGATGAAGCTATGACCGACGTTTCCGCTGACGTTAGGATCCTTATTCCAGGCGTGGATCTCACGCAGCAACGCGGCGCCGGAAAGAATGCCGGCAATGGATTCCACCATCATGCTTAGCCCATACCCCTTATAGCCTCCGAATGGAACAAGCGGACCGCCCTTGGCGTATTCACCCGGATCGCTGGTAGGATTGCCGACAGGATCGAGCAACCAGCCAAGCGGAATGCTGCTGCCTTCATCGGCGGCCATCGATATTTTTCCGGCGGCGACGGTACTCATGGCGATATCGTAGCAAATCGACCGGTATTTACCTGCGGGAACCGCATAGGAAAAGGGGTTGTTCCCGATGGAGCTACTTGCGCTGCCCGTAACGGCCATAATGACATCCCCCGTGGACATTGCGATACCAATCAGGCCGTCGTCGGCGCACAGCAACGTATAATAACCGCACGCACCAAGATGATGGCTGTTACGCACGTTCACAATAGCAATGCCCGCTTTTTGCGCCTTCTCACGCGCGAAATTCATTGCATACACGGAAACCGGAATTCCCAAACCTTGATTGGCGTCGATCAGTGCGTAGGACGCGCCTTCTGTGACGATCGTATGTGGTGTGTTGGGCTTGATTCCACCCGATTGCAGGCATTCGATATAGCCCTCTATACGGACGCATCCATGCGAATGGATGCCGCGCTCATCCGCGGAAAGCAGAACGTCTGCAATGGTTGCTGCGTCGGCAGAATAAACGCCGGCGGCTTCGAGGCTTTTTATGCAATGTGATTTTAACTTTGCTTTTGAGTACTTCATGGTTTCATCAGATCCGCCTAGCTTGTTATATTTGTATCATTCTGAGTTCTTTTCCGCTTTGGTATGCTGCTTCTATAATTCGCTGGACATGGACTGCGTCCTGCGCCGGGACCTCAAGCGGCATATTCGATAGAATGGACTGCGAGAAACTTTCTATTTCTCGGGTATACATGTTGCCAAATCTGCCCGGAATATTTACACCGTCTTCATCGTGATGCGTCTGTTCCGCGCTATAAGCAATGTTCCGGTCGATATATACAGCGTTGAGCTTGCCGCCGTCAATTTGACCGATAATTGTATCACCCAGAAGCCGCCCTTTTGTTCCGAAAAACTCCAGCCTCCATTTCGCGGCCTCATCCGGAATGTTGAAATTTGTCTGAACGACAAACTGCGCGCCGTTTTCCATGCGCATCATCACGGTTGAGGTATCCTCGACGTCGTATTGTGCATTTTGAAACGCTACTGTCTCGTTAAACGATCCTACGTGCGTTACGTGCATTCCGGATATGTATTCCATGAGGTCGATGCAGTGAACGCCCATATCCATCATGCATCCGCCGCCTGCTTTCGCTTTATTCTGCCTCCAGTTTCCTTCTTCGAACGGGAGCCAAAGCGTAAATTGCGAATAACTTGATACGACGGAGCCGATTTTTCCTTCCGCGATCGCGTGCTTCATGTTTAAAACGTGCGTGCCAAAGCGCATCATGAACCCCGCGGCAATCCGAACGTTCTTCGTCGCGCAGTAATCTACAACGCTTTGCCCTTCCGCGGCTGTCATCGCAAGCGGCTTTTCGATCAGGATATGCTTGCCATAATCAGCCGCCTGCTTTGCTTGCTTTGCATGGAGCACGATAGGCGTTGCAATATACACTGCGTCTACTTCCGGATCTTGAAGAAGATCCGCTTCGCTGGCATATGCGCGCTTCGCACCATACTTTTCCTGAAGACGCTCTGCAAATTCAAGATTGATTTCCATGACGGCAACAAGTTCGGCATTTTCTGCCTGCATCATGCCGGGGATCGTTCTGCGGTCCGCGATGCCCCCGGCACCGATGACACCCCAACGTAGTTTCCTCATAGCGTGCTCTCCTTAAAATTCTCGTTTGCTTCGACTGCAAGCATTTCATCCAGACGTATGGCGCACTTTTCCAGGAACTTGCCCCATGCGGAAGGATCGATAAATGCGTCCTTTTCTCCGGTGTTGATTCGATTGAATTTTCCAATGGTATCGCACTGATCCTGATGATTGCCGATGAAGATATCGACGGATTCCTGCCTTAGCTTTTCCAGTCCAGCTCGAAAATCGTCACGCAAGGACAGGGGAAGCTCATGCTGCTCTAGATAGGATCGCTCCATGCTGTTTGTGCCGACGCCACCGTGCATGCCGACATGATAGACGGTATCGTCCTGCACAACTTCGAAGAAAAACGAAAACGTTCCCTGCGTATGCCCCGGCGTATGAACACAGCGGATTTTCGTTGCGCCAAGCGAAACGATATCGCCGTCGTCAAGCAGAACGTCGGGATAAAACGGTTCTTCAAGTACCATGCCCAGCTCGTCGGTAAAAGAAA
>CAYRPW010000270.1:3212-3708 GCA_964426145.1 uncultured Oscillospiraceae bacterium | reverse complement strand
CAACGATGTGATGTTCCCGCACGCCCTCGCCGATGATTTCGCCGACCGGAAGCCTGGGAGACAGGCTGGAAAAAGGGTCCTGGAAGATAATCTGCATACGCGGCCGCATGGCGCGCAGCTGCTTGTGATGCAGATTAAACACATCCACGCCGTCAAACAGCACCTCGCCGGACGTTTTCTCATTCAGGCGCAACAATGTTTTACCGATGGTCGTTTTCCCGCAGCCGCTTTCGCCGACCAAACCGAGCGTGCTGCCGCAGCTGATGGAAAAACTAACGTCGTCGACAGCCTTCACATAGCCGGTTACCTGACTGAACAGGCCGTTCTTGATCGGGAAATATTTACGCAGGTTTCTTACCTGCAGCAGAGCGTTGTTCATACCGGTTCGCTCCCCTCGGAATAGAGATAACAGCTCACCTTATGCGTTGGTGATAATGAGATTTCCGGCGGATACTGGCCATCGCAAGCCGCAAGGCAATGCTCGCAGCGATCTTTG
>CAYRPW010000270.1:0-3202 GCA_964426145.1 uncultured Oscillospiraceae bacterium | reverse complement strand
CAGTAATCCGGCATATTGACGGGGTTGGGCACGCTTCCCGTGATTGAGAAAAGCCGGTCTACGTGCTTGTGGACGTTGGGTTTGGATTCCATCAAACCGATGGTGTAGGGATGCTTGGGCGTATGGAAAATTTCGGACGCCGTCCCCTTTTCCACAATGCGGCCCGCATACATAACCACGACGTAGTCCGCCATTTCAGCGATCACGCCCAAATCGTGCGTGATCAGCATGATGCTGGAGTTGATCTTGTTCTTCAGCGTCCGCAACAGATCCAGAATCTGCGCCTGGATGGTTACATCCAGCGCCGTGGTCGGTTCGTCGGCAATAATCAGGCGCGGGTTACAGGAAAGCGCCATGGCGATCATCACACGCTGGCGCATGCCGCCCGAAAGCTCATGCGGATAGCGCATATACACGCCTTCCGGGTTGGCGATTCCAACCATGTCCAACGATTCGATGGAACGCTGCCGTACGTCCTGTTTGCTCATGCCCGGCTGGTGCAGCTGGATCACTTCGTCTATCTGGCGGCCGATGCGGAAAACCGGGTTGAGGCTGGTCATCGGCTCCTGAAAGATCATGGATACAATGTTGCCGCGGATGCTCTGCATGGCGGACGTCGGCGTTTTTACGATGTCGTAAACGCCTCTATCGGTTTTTAAGCGAATTTCGCCTTCCACGGTCTGCCCCTGCGGACGTTGAACAAGCTGCATCAGCGATAAGCTGGTCACCGATTTACCGCACCCGGATTCGCCGACCACGCCGACCGTTTTCCCCTGCGGGATATCAAACGAAATGCCGTTGACCGCTTTAACGGTACCGATATCGGTAAAGAAATAGGTATGGACGTTATCAAACTCCACCACGTTGTTCTCGTCGCGCATCTGCGTCATGTATTCGCTTTCGGCCACATGCTTGCGGCTGCGCTGCCGCTCCAGCCGGTTGGTGATCCGACGGTTTTCACGGCTGATCTGCCTGGATTCGGATATGGAAATATAGTCCTGCCCTTTACCGTTCTTTTTCTGTGTCACAACCGCTCACCTACCTTCTCATCCTCGGATCGAACGCATCACGCAGTCCGTCTCCGACAAAGTTGAAACCAAGCACGGTGAGCAATATCAGCATGCCGGCGGGGATCCAGATAAACCAGAAGTTCGTCATCACATAAACGTCGCTCGCGGCATTGATGATCGAGCCCCAGGAGGCCATCGGGTACTTGATCCCAAGCCCGAGGAAGCTCAGCACCGCCTCGGTGATGATGATGCTGCCAAGACCCATGGTTGCGTTGACGATCAGAAGCGGCATCACGTTTGGCACCAGATGCTTGAATATCCGGCGCTTAACGCCGATACCGGTCGCCTCGGCAGCCACCATGAAATCCTGCTCACGAAGCGTTAAGATCTGGCCGCGAACGATACGTGCGATCCCTGTCCAGCCCATAAGCCCCAATATCAGCATTAAGATCATAATGCGGGCAACGGGCTCCACCTTATAGGCGTCCATCACAGCGCCGGTGATAATCATAATCGGCCAATAGGGTATGGAATTGAACAGGTCGATAAAGCGCATCAGCAACGTGTCCACCCAGCCGCCGAAGTAACCGGCGATACCGCCGATGATCACACCGATGATGAGTTCAAAGAAGATGACCACGAAGCCTACCATCAGGGAGATCCGGCCGCCGTACATCAGGCGTGTTAACACGTCCATCCCGTTGGCGTCTATCCCCAGTACGTGCGTGGAAGACGGATAAGCGTAGCTGTCAAGAAGCTCGGCAGTGGTCAGGGTTTTGATATTGTAGGTATGGTTGACCAGTGTGATGGTGTAGGTTACATCAACGCCCTGTGCGTCGGGATACGTAAACGACGTTTGGTTGTTATCCACCGCGGCGCGGATGGCTTCCTTCAACTCCAGCGGCAGAAAATTGCTTGCGATATACGGGTTGACGATCATATTGGAAACCAGCGCGATCGTTTGCTCGCCTGCCAGCACGCGGTATGCAAGGCTATCCAGCTGCACGGTGTACACAGTGCCGTCCAGCGTAAAGGAGCTTTGCCCCTGTGCTATCGCCCGCTCCGCGCCTACATGGAACGCATAGGAGGAAATCAGTTCCTGATCCGCAAGCGACGCGCTGTCGAACACGTTGAGCGACGCGATGGCGCATTCCAGCGGTAGGCCGATAAACGCCTTGACGGCAGCCTCATAAGCGGCCTTCATTTCGTTTGTGATCGTTTCTCCGTCCAAAGGCGTATAGGAAAACAGGAGTTTACGGTTCATGACGTTGGCAAGGATATGAATCCGGGAGATCAGATAATACTCGTTTTCCTTCACAAAAGAGTAGGAAACGCCGTCGGATGTAAACGTTGTTTCCCCCTTGGTGAGCGCAAGGATAAACTGCGCGAACGCCGCCTTGTCAAAATCCTCACCAGGCGCGCTTACGGTGCGGAGCTCCTTATTATACAATGCCGCCGCGTACTCTTTGGGGATCAGTTCCTGCTTTAAAAACACCTGCTGCTGCCGGTACGGCATCAGCAAGCCGCCGACGAACGAGAACAGGAACATGACCACCAGGATGATCAAACCGGTGATCGCCAGTTTGTTACGGATAAACCGCTTCATCACCAGCATCGACGGAGACAGCACCTTCACGCGGCGTTCGTCGCTGAGGCTGTGCATATCTACGGTGCAGCTTTCGCCGCTCTTATCTGTAGTATCAACGTTTAGGTTCGTTTTGCTCATGTTGCCACCTCCTTTAATTGATGCGGACGCGCGGATCGACCACAGCATACATAATGTCTGCGGTGATCAGGCTGACCTGCGTCAAAAGAATGAGGAACACCGAGTAAAACATGGTGAACGGAATGTCTCCCGCGACGATGGCGTTAAACGAAATATAACCGATGCCCGGGATCTGAAACAGCGTTTCCGTGATCATGGAACCGACGAACATACTGGGCAGCAGATAGCTCATATAGGTGACCAGCGGTATCAGCGTATTGCGGAACGCGTGGCGGTTGATGACGATTCTCTCCGACAGTCCCTTGGCCCGCGCCGTGCGGATGTAATCGGAGTTCAGGACTTCCAGCATATTGGTGCGCGTGTAGCGCATCAGGCCGCCGATGGAAAGCATCGCCAGCGTGATCACCGGCATAATCATATGCACCGTCATATCGCCGATCTTGCCCCAGAAACTGAGCTGATCGAA
>CAYRPW010000269.1:0-3720 GCA_964426145.1 uncultured Oscillospiraceae bacterium | reverse complement strand
ACCAGGACCAGCGTTAAAACCGGGGTCACGATCGTGACCATACGGGTGGACGTGGCGCCAATTTTAACCGTTTCGGATATAAACGGAATGCTGGGATAAAACTGGTTGAGGCCGCCCGTGATATAAAGCACGAGGTTTTGCAGCGTATAACTGACGCCGATCGCCGAGATCATGATGGACATGCGCGGGGCCGTGCGCAGCGGCTTATACGCCATGCGCTCGATGGAAAACCCGATGACCGCCGTGATCAGCAGCACCAGCGGAATGGACACGTACAGCGGCGCGCCGCTTGCGGTGATGTACACCATCAGGATACCGGCCACCATAAACACGTCGCCATGGGCGAAGTTGATCAGGCGGAGTATGCCGTAAACCATGGTATACCCGATGGCGATCAGCGCATACTGGCCGCCGACGGAAATACCCGAAAGCAAATAAGGCAGTATAACATCGAACACGGAGTTGCCTCCTTCATCCCTGGTGAGGAGCATCGAATGGACAGAACACAGGAATCGGCGAGGGCTTGTATGCCCTCGCCTCAGAGTGTCGAAAAACTCGTTTTGCAGACACTCTGCCAGCCTGTTCAAAAAGACTGATATGCTCAAAAGCAAGGGTGGCAAGGGGCTGAGCTTACTCGTTTGTAAGTGATGCCCCTTGCCATCCCGTAGCTGACAACGCAGATCGGGCTTTTTCAACAGGCGATCGGCGAGGGCTTGTATGCCCTCGCCATTCCCGAATCTGCATTTCCGGCCCGATCATCCGCACACGGTCAGTTCGCAGTATACGCATGGAGGTTTGCCAGGCAAACTCCAATTTTTTCACGGTTTGACGATGCGAAAATCAGGCCTTCCCCTGCAGAAGCTAAGCAAAACATACCGGGAACTTCGTAAACCGGGAGATTGTTATTCCACGCTCTGCACGGTGACGAAATCCCAAACGCCGGTTTCGGTGTTGGCAACTTTGATGTAGGCAACGTTGCGGATGGCATCGCCCGGCTCCGCAAAGGCAATCTGCCCGGACACGCCCAGGTAGGACACGTTCCAGATCGCTTCGTTGACCGCCACGGAATCGGTGGTGCCGGCAAGTTTCAAGGCTTCCAGCGCTACGAAGTAGGCGTCGTAACCCATGGCGCTCACGGCCGCGATGATATCGTTGCCGCCGTTGTTGGTGAGCATGTCGGGATTTTCGTTCATCCAGGCTTTGATGCCCGAGTCAAACTCCGGCGCGCCGCCTTCCTGGTAGAAGGTGCTGACGTAGATCTTAAGATCGGTGCCCGTAGCGGCTTCGACGACCTTGTTGCTGTCCCAGGTATCGCCGCCCAGCAGCGGATACTGCGCGTCCAGCGCGGCGGCCTGCGCGATGATCTGCGTGGAATACGCGATGGAGCAGGGCGCGAAGAACACCTGGGCGCCCAGGGTGGTCGCCGTGTTCAGGTACGCCGTGAAATCGGACGTGCCGGTGGGGAAGGTTTCGGATACCACGGTGCCGCCCAGCGCTTCAAAGGCCTGCTTGAAGTAATAGCACAGGCCCACGTCGTACTCGTTGCCAAGCTCGGCCAGGCAATACGCGCTGGTTGCACCCAGCGTTTTATAGGCGTAGTTTGCAAGAACCGTGCCCTGGAACGGATCCAGGAAGCAGATGCGGAAGTAGTGGGTGTTGCCCGCCGTTACCTGCGGGTTGGTGCAGGTGATGCCGATGGCGGCAATGCCCGCGTCCGCAAAGTAGGGGGAACCGGCGATGGACACGCCGGAGCCGTAGGAGCCGAGAACCACGCTTACACCTTCGCTCACCAGCTGCTGGGCAGCCGAGGGGGCTTTATCGGCGGAAGAGCCGTTATCCGCATACACGAGCTCCACCGTATAGGTTTCGCCGCCGATTTCCACGGTGGGCTGGAGGTAATTGGCATACTGGATTCCCAGGGTTTCCTGTTTTCCGCCGGCGCCGCTGTCGCCGGATGCGGGTTCGTAAACGCCGATTTTCACAACGTTATCCGCGAGCGCCGTGAGCGAGAAGGAGAGGACGAGGGCAATACAAAGAATTGCTGCCAGACCCTTTTTCATGATTTTTCCGCCTCCTGATTTTGGTTTACTGTGATTATATAGTTTCATT
The DNA here is from genome assembly GCA_964426145.1 of uncultured Oscillospiraceae bacterium. Taxonomy (GTDB): domain Bacteria; phylum Bacillota; class Clostridia; order Christensenellales; family Aristaeellaceae; genus CAXXOK01. Next base: position 1,611 of record CAYRPW010000269.1, on the reverse strand, counting down.
TGCGGTTATGCAATACGGAAATTCAACTCCGGTTCCGCTTAATCCATCTTTCGGGACAGCGTGCGGATGAGATCGTACCCATCCCACACGAGGGAAAAATCCAGGGTATGCCCCATCGGCACCACGCGGTCCGCGCCTTTTGCGCCCATACCAAGCAGAAAATCGCGCACAGCGGCGGGTTCCATTCCGGCGCAGGCGACAGTCTGCGTTTTGGGCGTCAGAACCGGCAGCAACTCGCTAAGCCCCACTGCGTCGTACTCCAGGAAACAGCCGCCTGTACAGTGAATATTCATGCATTCGGGGGTCAGCGTTTCCAAACGGATACGCATCAGAAGCATATCGCCGCCGGGCACCTGCCGCACGCCGCCCAGCAATGCGGCGGCACGGAAGAGTTCCGTTTGCTTGTCCACTGCCGCAACGGCGGAAAGCGGGTAGCGCGCGGATGCTTCCCGGTGCACGGCATGCCAGAACCTTGCCTTGGCCGCTTCCAATGCGCCCGGCTCCCCAAGCCAAACGCACAGGCGGGGCGCGGTGCATGCGTTTTGGTCATATAAATAGGTGTCGGTGTAGAAACCCTTCGCAAGCGCGGCCATTGCCTCGTCGTCCATGGCCTGCAGCGCATCCGCGCTGAGCACGGCGAACGACCAGCGATCCGCGAAGGCGATATCAAACGAGCGGGGGCCGAGTTCCGCTTTGCGCACGCGGCGGATGGTATCGTCTCCGCCCCAGATGACGCGCACGTCGCACAAAAAGCTAAAATACGCGGTCAAATCCTGCCGGTCGCGGGCGTACTCGATCACGCTTACGTATTGAAGCAGCGGCTGATACGCGGTTTGCAGCAGCGCCTGCATAGCGGCGCAGGTGACCGCGACCTGTGCAAACGCCCTGCTGGGGGCTTTCACGATGCTCGCGTTGCCCGCAAGCAGCGCCGAGACCAGCGAATAGGCGAAGTTCATGGGCACGTTGCCCGGCGCGATGTGGAACGCAAGCCCCCGGCCAAGGCGCACGGGGAGATCGTCATACCCTTCCCGCAACTTGATCAGGTTGGCCCTGCGGCAAAAGAACGCGAATGAAACCACCTCGGGAAACGCGCGCGCAGCCGGGTTTTTCAGTAACGCGGCGGAAAGGGCGGACAGAAAATCAACCGTCTGCGGCGCAAACGGGCGCAGCGGCGGCGCTGCGGCGGCCTGCGCCGGATCGGCCGGGCCGCAGAGGACGCGGAAGCCTTCAGGGCTGTTCATAGGTATCGCTGCACCCCCTTGTTTCGGCGTGCCGGATACGTCCGAGTACCTCGAAATACTTCCCCCTGCGCCCGCACGGGCAATCGTCCTCCCCCAGAATCCGGCCTTCGTCCTCGGTGAGCAGAACGTGGCCCGGATAGCTTTCCGCAAGCACGCTGACGACCTACATTACCGAAACCCTGTGGCCCGCAGGTTACGTAACCAAGCTGAAGGAAGACCTGAACCTGGTAGGCGATATCAACGTTCACAGCCTGCAGTACGCGCTAACCATTCTGGGTTATTACACCGGCGCGCTGGATGGCAGCTTCGGCAGCGGCACCACCAGCGCGGTGCGTAACTTCCAGCGGCAGAACAATCTGACGATCGACGG
>CAYRPW010000268.1:0-3729 GCA_964426145.1 uncultured Oscillospiraceae bacterium | reverse complement strand
GCGCATAATGGCCCCGGAGCCGGTTTTCACGTCCAGCACGATGGCCTGCGCGCCGCTTGCCAGCTTTTTGGACATGATGCTCGACGCGATCAGCGGCAGGCTATCCACCGTGGAGGTGATATCGCGCAGCAGGTAAAGCGCTTTGTCGGCGGGGGCCAGGTCTTTCGTCTGCCCGATCACCGCAAGGCCGATGCTTTGCACCTGCGCAAAGAAAGCGTCCATCGAAAGTTCCGTATGGAAACCGGGGATGCTCTCCAGCTTGTCAATCGTGCCGCCCGTGTGCCCAAGCCCTCTGCCGCTCATCTTGGCCACCGGCACGCCGCACGCGGCGCATAGCGGGGCTACGATCAGGGTCGTGGTATCGCCCACGCCGCCGGTGGAATGCTTGTCCACGGGCACGCCGCCGATGGCCGAAAGATCCAGCATTTCGCCGGAATGCGCCATCGAAAGGGTCAGCCACGAGGTTTCCTCGCGCTCCATGCCGTTCAGGCGGATCGCCATTAAAAGCGCCGCAAGCTGATAGTCGGGAATGGTCCCGTCCGTCGCGCCCCGGATGAAGAACGCGATCTCGTCCTGCGTCAGCTTATTTCTGAGTTTTTTCTTTTCGATGATCGAAATGATGTTCATGGCAAACCTCAGCAATCCGCCTTAAAGCGGAACGATCATCCTGCCGCAGCTCTCGCATTCGATGACTTCGGAGCCTGCTTTCAGGTTGCGGAGCGTTACGGAAGGCAAACTCATGTAGCAGCCGCCGCACTGGCCGTTGATCAGCTTCACCACCGGCGGCGTGGAGTGCTTTTTGATGATCTGATAGCGCTCCATCAGTTTTTCGCCGATGCCCTTGCCCTTGTCCTGGGCAATTTTACGCTTCTCGTCGAGCGCCTTCATCTGTTCCTTATATTCGTCTTCGTACGCCAGTTTCTGGCGGTCGTATTCCGATTTCACCTTGGCAAACTTCACGACGATTTCCTTGTGTTTGCGTTCGTTGTCCGCCGCTTCGCGCTGGATGCGCCGCATTTCGTTTTCGTAACCGTGGATATCGGAAAGCAGGGCCTGGGCTTCGTACTGCATCGCCCGGGTGTCCTCCAGGGTGGCGGGCGGCGCGTCGGTCAGGCGTGCCTGCAACGCATTCAGCTGATCTTCCTGCCGCAGGATGGCTTCCTTGATCACGTCCACGCGGTCGAGCATCGCGGCGATCTGTTCTTCCATCAGTTTCACCGCGTCCTGCTGTTCCTTTAAAAAGTCGAGGTTCTTTTTCAGCGCCAGGCGGGTGGGGGAGCGCCGGATTTCCGCTTCCAGCGCGTCGGCCTCCATATCGGCTTCTTGAAACTCAAGCAGCATCTCGATCTGTTCCATAGTATCCTCCTTAACATTGGCTCCCGGCGGAGCGTTATCCGTGCGCCCGGCACGGGTAGGGCGGCGTTTGCATCAGCGCCGCTTCCGCATTCCAGCGGTTGTTGGAAGCGTCCTGAAGAAATCGCCGGTATAATGCCGTGACGCCGGGAAATTCCGTGTGGAAATGTCCCGCGCCGATCACGGCAAGCCCGCGCGCGTGCGCGCCGAGCAATTCGTGGTGTTTCACCTCACCGGTAAGCGCGAGGTCCGCGTCGTGTACGCTTTGCAGTTCGCTTCCGCCCGCGCCGGGGATGACCGCAATGCGGCGCACTTTCCGGTCCGGGTCCGCGTACAGCAGCGCGTGCGCCCGGAGGCTTCGGTTGACGTGCTCCAGAAACGCGCCCGCCGTAACCGGCTGCGCAAGCTCGCCCGTACGCAGATAGGGGCAGGCGTCGCTTGCGGTTACGTTGGTCAGTCCAAGGGCTTGGGCCAGCGCATCCGCAACGCCGCCTGCGCACCGGTCGAGGTTGGTGTGTGCGGTCAGCAGGCTGATATCGCCTGCCGCAAGGGCTTTCAAAACCGCGCCTTCGCCTTGGTCGAAGCGAAGCTTCTGGATGGGGCGGTACATGAGCGGGTGATGGGTTACGATCAGCGTTGCGCCTTCGCGTACGGCTTGGGCTACGGTTTCCAGGGTCGCATCGAGCGCGAACAGCACCTTGCGTACCTGCGCGGCGGGATCGCCTGCCAGCAGGCCCGTGTTGTCGTCCTCGTCCTGCGCTGCAAACGGTGCAAACGAGTCAAGCCAGGTGTAAACGTCGGTTACCGTCATCGTGCGCCTCTCTATCCGAAGCTGCGGAGCGCTTCCAGCGTATAGGCAAGCTCTTCTTCCGCGGTGCGCAGCCGGTGGCTGTCGCCTCCTGCGGGCGCTTCCCGCAAGGCGGTCACGCTCTTGTGCAGATAGGATACTCTGCGTTCCAGCCACGGCAGCCAGCATGCGGGGCGTTCCCGCAGGAACACCGGGCCCAGCATCAGCTCCCGCCGGGTATAGGGCTCTTCGCCGCCTTTGGCCGGCGCGGCGAGCATCAGTACGTACAGGCGGCCTTCGGTGCGCACGGCCTGTTCCTTCAGCAGGCGGTATTGCAGGGCCTGCAGGGTTTTGCGCACGGTGTACAGGTGGGTATGCGCGCCAAGCACCAGCGTTGCGCCTTCCAGTTTCGCCTGCCCGCGCAGCAGAATACCGCTCAGGGTATCGCCGCCCATGCCCAGGATGCACACCGTATCGGCTTTTTGCGTCAGGCAGTCCAGGCCGTCGGCCGTTACCAGTTCCGCCTTGCCCGTCAGCCCGTGCCGCAGCAGGCAGTACCTTGCCTTTTCCAGCGATTTCGAACTGATGTCGGAAGCGATCAGGTGCTTTGCACGGCCTTCTAAAAGCAGCATCGCGCCGAGCCGCCCATGGTCGCACCCGACGTCCGCCGCGACGTCGCAGGGCGTTACCCAGTCGGCGGCTGCGCGAAGCCGCTTGTCCATTTTCAGCATTCGGGCCGCTTGTCCGCCTGGATTGCCGTCCGCCATTGCTGCCCCCTATAGGATTTCCATTCTTTCACGTTCCACGGATTGCGGGTATGGTGCCCGCAGCCCGGGAGAGTTTACGCCGGCGCAGCCGGAAGCTGCGCAAGATCTACACGACGACGGGTGCGGGCCGAAGACGACGCACGGCGAGGACGGGAAAGGCCGGAACCCGCATCACTCCAGATAGTCCTTCAGTTTCTTGGAGCGGCTGGGATGGCGGAGCTTGCGCAGCGCCTTGGCTTCAATCTGGCGGATGCGTTCGCGCGTTACTTCAAACACGCGGCCAACCTCTTCCAGGGTGCGCTGGTGGCCGTCGTCCAGGCCGAAGCGCAGCCGCAGCACGCGTTCTTCCCGTAGCGTCAGGGTGTCCAGCACCGCCAGAAGCTGTTCTTTCATCAGGGTGAAACTGGCGGCTTCGGCGGGGGCGGGCGCGTCTTCATCGGGGATGAAATCGCCCAGATGGCTGTCTTCCTCCTCGCCGATCGGGGTCTCCAGCGATACCGGCTCCTGTGCGATTTTGATGATCTCGCGCACCTTGTTTTCGGAAATGTTCATGACTTTGGCCACTTCGTCGGGGGTGGGTTCGCGCCCGTACTCCTGCAGCAGCTGCCTGGACACGCGGATGAGCTTGTTGATGGTCTCCACCATGTGCACGGGAATGCGGATGGTGCGGGCCTGGTCGGCAATGGCGCGGGTGATGGCCTGGCGGATCCACCACGTGGCATAGGTGGAAAACTTGTAGCCCTTGCGGTAATCGAACTTATCCACGGCCTTGATCAGGCCGAGGTTGCCTTCCTGAATGAGATCCAAAAACAGCATCCCGCG
>CAYRPW010000267.1:0-3731 GCA_964426145.1 uncultured Oscillospiraceae bacterium | reverse complement strand
GCGGGCGCTGGATGCCGTCGAAAATGGACTCGATCAGCCCCGGCCCCAGTTCCACCGACAGCGGAGACCCTGTGCTTTCCACCGGTTCTCCCGGGCCCAGGCCGCTTGTTTCTTCATAAACCTGAATGCTTGCGCGGTCGCCGCGCAGCTCAATCACTTCGCCGACAAGGCGGTGCTTGCTGACGCGAACCACGTCGTACATACGCGCATCGGCCATATGTTCCGCTACGATCAGCGGCCCCGCGACCTTAACAATCGTTCCCTGTGGCATGCTTACTTGTCCTCCGTAGTATTATTCCCGAAAAGGATGTCCGCGCCGATGGCTTTTTCCACGTTGGCCTTCACGCGGGACATGGCATATCCGCCGGAACCGGTGCTCCCCGGGATGGGGATGATGGCGACCTGCGGATCGGTTTGATAACGCCGGAGCGCTTCTGGTGCGCTTTGGGCGGTGCTCTCGGTGATGAATATCAGTTTCACTCCGCGCTGCGTGAGGGAAAACAGCGCTTTGGCCGTTTCATCCGGCGTTGCCGTGGGAATGACGGTCATCCCCAGCGCTTTGAAGCACAGCACCGCGTCGCGCTCGCCGACGGCGCCCATCAATACGCTAGCCATTGAGTTCACGCACCCTTTCCTGCACGGCTTCAGGCGGAAACCCGTTCAATTTGCCCGTCAGAATCAGCCGCACGTCCGCTGCCTCGCGCTGCTTTTGCAGAAGGAAGGCGATCGGCACTTCGATAGCCGCGGTTTCATACCGGTACGGCGCAAACAGGCCGTACAGCATATCGTCAGCCACCTTTTCGAAGTACGGCAGTTTCTTCGGATCCATCGCCGCCGTAAGCGCTGCCTGCTTCACCTGCACGCCGTAAGGGCTTGCAAACCGCACCAGGCGTTCGTTGTCGGTAAAGGCATTCGCAAAGCTGCGCTTGCCCGCCTTGCCGCCGTCCAGCGCGAGCGCCTCGAAAAACGCCGCGTCCTTGCCCATGGCGCGTACGCGCAGCAGCATGGTCAGGTTCAGCAGATCCGTTTTCGCCTGAAAATACCGGAAAGCCGCCGTGTTCTCCTTGCCCGTGAGGTTCAGAAAGATCTGGCGGTACATCGCCTGATCCAGCGCCGCGTCCACCAGCAGGGGGTCAAACTCCACGGCGATGCGCTTTTCAAGCTTTTTCAGGCCTTCCGCAAGATCCCTGGGGAGCAGGGCGTAGGTGCGGTCCGCCACGCAATGCCTGAGCGTTTCCACGCCGATGCTGCCGCATGCGGATAAAAACTCCGGCGCATGCGCCAGATGGCGCGATTTGATCAGCACCTTCAGATTATGCACGTCGTAACGGAGGAAAAAGCAGTCCGTCATCAGCGGATCGGTGGAAACCGCCCGGATGAGCTCGCATGCTTTGCGGATATGGGCGTCGGCGGCGGCCTGAAAGTCCGCCTGATCGGCGGCTGCAAACCCGATATCCGCCAGAACGCGCATCGCTTCCGTAAGCTGCGGCGCGGCAAGCAAGCGCTCGATTTGCGCTTTGTGAAGCGAAGAACGCTTCAGCACGCCGATACGGCCGCATGCGTAGGAAATGCTGGATTGGGGCATCGTCAGTCCTCCGTTTGGGGGTTATTTAAGTAAACAGCGTCTGCGCGGCAGCTTGTTCCAGTTCGGTGCGCGCTTCCTCGACCAGCGCGTCGAACGTAATGCGGACTTCGGCGCCGTTGAGTGCAAGAACAAAGCCCGCGCAGCCCTTGCGGCGCTGGGTTGAAAGCTGCAGTTTCCCCGGCTTGCCCGAAGCCTGAAGCGCCGCGTTGGCGTCGGACAGAAAGCCGTCGTCAAACCAATCCGCGTGATCCATGCCGATGATCAGGGTTTCCGTTCCGGTTGCAAAGCGAACCGCCTGCGCCAGAAAGAAGGCCCGGCGGCGGGCGGGTTCCGTTTGCTCCAGCGCTTCCTTCGCCTTTTGAAATGCCTGATCGATGACATCGCGCTTTTGCTTTAAAAGCTGCTTGCGGTCTTCCAGATCCGCCATGCGAAGCATGCGCTCTTCCATCTGCACGCAGTCCTGTTCGGCCTGCCTAAGCATGGTTTTCTGCTGTGCTTCCATCTTCGCCTGCGCTTCCAGCTTCATCATGCGCGTTTTTTCCCGGGCGTCAGACAGCACTTTTTCCGCGGCTTCCCTGGCATCCTGTTCGATCTTCGTTAAAATCGCCTGTGCGTCCATTGCACGCTCCTTACAGCTGGATGGAGTTAACCACCAGGAAGCTGACAAGCAGCGAAAGCACCGCGTAGGTTTCCACCATAACGGTCATGGTGATGCCCTTGCCGCTCATGTCGGGACGCTGGCCGGTCATAATCATCGCGGCGGCGGCAACTTTGCCCTGTTTCACGCCGGAGAAATATCCCACGAAACCGATCGGCAGGCAGCCCATCAGCAGGCCGAGACCCTGGTACAGGGAAACGTCCACCATGGCGCCGCCCAATACGTTGGTGTTGATCAGCACGATCACCGCGATCAGAAAGCCATAGATGCCCTGGGTTGCGGGAAGGAGCTGCAGCACGAGGAGTTTGGAGTTGACTTCGGGGTTTTCCGTGGATACGCCCGCGGATGTTTCGCCCGCGATGCCTACGCCTTTGCTGGAACCCATGCCCGATCCGATAACGGCAACCGCCGCGCCCAGGAGTGCAAGAACTTGACCGATTGACATATCTGGTACCTCCTATATCCGTGTGGGATAAAAGTCATTCTATCTTCACGTCAGGCCTTTTCGCCAAGGGTGCCGACGTAAACATAACGGGATGTTTCCTGAAGCGGCATGAAAGGTTTCCCGCCGTCTTCGTAAAACTTGGAGAAAAACTCGATGTATTGCAGACGGCAGCTATGCACATACGCGCCCAGCGTATTGATTGCCGCGTTGAACAGATGGCCGCCGACAAAGATGACCGACCCGATCACGATGCCCACGATGCCGGACTGCATCACCATCCCGATCAGAATGTTGATGACCATGCCGATAACGCCCGTGGCGATGCCCATGCCGAACAAACGCATATAGCTTAACAGATCGCTGACCCAGCCGGTGATGCCGTACAGAGCGCCCAGGCCGCTGATCAGCCGCTTGAAAGGGTTCTTGCTTTTGCGGCGGCCGGCGGAATAGACGATGATCGCCGCGCCTGCCAGCGCGATCCACTGGCCGGCTTTCTCGCCCAGAATCAGCAGGATGCCGATCCCCGCCAGGATCATCACCCAGCTTAACTGATCGTACACCGCGTCCAGCCATTTCCCCTGCCGGATGTTCATATAGGCCGCGATGCCGATCCCCGCGAGCAGGTGCACAGCGCCGACGGCCACGCAGACCATCATTACGGGCATCGCGTTCTTCACGGGGTCAAACACCGTGGGCCACGGCGCAAAGCCGAACCACGAGTTGTACAGCGCGCCCCAAAACAGCGAGGCAACGCCCGCCGCCGTCAATATCCACAGCAGCTTTTTCGCGCCCTTCGAAGGCTTGCGCGCGAGGATCAGAATGGGAATGATCACCGCCATCATCAGGCCGTAACCGGCGTCGGAGATCATCATGCCCATGAAGTTGACGAAGAACGGCATCATAATCGCCGTCGGATCGAAACTGCGGGGCGCGGGCAGCGAGAAACCGGATACGACGGTTTCAAACGGCGACGCGGCCTTGTTGTTGTACAAAAGCACCGGCGGCTGCTCATCCGCAAGCGGATCATAAAATTCAAGTGAAAC
>CAYRPW010000266.1:0-3757 GCA_964426145.1 uncultured Oscillospiraceae bacterium | reverse complement strand
GGCTGTCGGGAAGCACTCCGGACAGGCCGTTGAGCGCCGATTGGATATCCGCGTTCAGGGGCAGCACGTTGATATCCGGATCGAAATATCCGGCAAGAATCACCGTCTGTTTGCCGTTGTGGGTATAGTAGGTGTTACGGTCGGCCGTCTGCTGGGAGATATCCGCGATGTCCTCAAGCCGCAGCACGCGGTTCAGCTGCGCCGAGTACCCCACGGCGAGGTTCACAACGTCGTCCAGGCCGCGATACCCGCCTTGATAATCCAGCGTGATCCGCTGCCCGTCCTCCTGTATATTGCCGACGGGCAGGTCCAGTTTTCCCGCTTCGACTAAGGAAACCGCATCGGCGAACGTCAGCCCGGCGGCCATCATGCGCGCTTCGTTCATCTGCACGTTGATTACCGTATCCAGGCTTCCGAAAATCTCAAACCGGGTGAAGCCTTCTATCCGGCTGAGCGCGTCCTGCACGATCTTTGCCTGCTGTACAACTTGCCTGTTGGTCAGTTCGTCGGACGAAAGGCTGATCAGCACGCCGGCCGTATCGGTAACGTTCGTGTTCACGTCTATCTTGCCGCAGCTGGCCGGCAGATCGTTTTGCAGGTCGGTCAGGATTTCCTTCAGCTGCCGGAATGCCTTCTCCTGATCGGCGGAAAATTGCAGCTCCAGTACAACGATCGACAGGTTGTTCGCGCTGTAGGAAAACGAGCTTTCATAGCCTTCCACAGCTTTGATCGCCTCGTCGATCGGTTCGGTTATATACGTATCCACATCCGTTTGGGACGCTCCGGGAAATACGGTGGTCATGATCGCGTAGGGCACGGAAAAATCAGGCGATTCCTGCTTTGGCATTCCAATATAAGCCAACGTCCCAGCAGCGATCAGCAGCAGCACGAAAAACAGCGTGATTTTCTTGTTGCGGATCAAATTCCCAATCAATTTCTCAAGCATCATGGTAACCCCCTCATTAACGTAGGCTGTGAATCAGCTTATTGCGCATAAACGGCAGGAACTGCCGCAGCACGGAATGCTTCTCGTCTTCATTGAGCTTGTCGGTCAAAATGCTGATGACACCGCTGACAAATGCCGCGGCGAATGCGCGGATTAAGGTTTGCTGCTGGGCGGACGCCGGGAACGGCGAAAAGGTGTTCTTCGCGCGGATGATCGCGCCGGAGAGGCTGTCGATCACATCCGCGCGGGTGGTTTCGAATTTCGTGCTGCCGCATTTTTCAAACAGCAGCACGAACACCTTTCGGTTGGATTGGTACACCCGGATGAATGCGTCCATTTTGCGTTGGGAAACGTCCATGCCGTCCGCCTTGAGAAGCATGGTGAGTTCGTTTCTCCCTATGGCGAAGATCGCCTTGACTTCCGCAAGAACCGGCTGAATCAACGTGGTCAGTATTTCCTCCTTGTTCTTGAAATAGTTATAGATATTGCCCGCCGCAATGCCCGCTTTCCCGGCGATTTCCAGCATGGAGGTATCGCGATAACCGCGCTCCAGAAAGCTTTGCAGCGCGCTGTCCAATATCTTGTCTTTGATCTCCTGCTTCAGTATCTGCGGCATTAGTGAATCTCCATTCATTATTCAAGCATAGTATAGCCTCAAGATTTTCTCCTGTCAAGCGTTTGTTCCGGCGTGCCCTAAACCGCACTTCAGCCGGTTCGGCGGCAGTAAACAGCCGGCGGCCTCACGGCAGCCGGCAGACGAATGATTGAATGGGCAAAGCATCCAGCTAGGTATACGGCGTTATCGTGATCCTGCAGAACCGGGAAGTTCGCGGCCCGGATACCGCCGCGTAAAACGAACCGGCAGCGCGCCGCGCCGGGGGTGCCGTCAACCGTCAGTCCAGGGAATAACCGCAATCGATATCAAACGGCATGATCAGGAGTTTCTCCACCGCTTTTCCATACGCCGCAAAAAACCATTGGATCGCTTTACCGTAGTTTTCGATGGTGTCAAACTCCCAGCAGGAAAAATACTTGACGCATTTCACGATTTTGGTTAATGCTCTGGGCGGATTTCCCGGTTCCACGCCGTCGATCGTGAAAAACCGCTTCATGTACCGTACTCCCGTACAGCCGGGCTGCGAACGCTGCGCTTGCGCCATTATGGCCGCCAATGCCTCGAACTCCGCAAGTTTCTCCGGTTTGACCTGAAATCTCTTAAGCTCCGAAAAGCAACCGTTCATATTCGTCTCTCCCAACATCCGCAGAATCAAATCGGTTATACCATATCCTCAAGGCAGCCGCAAGAATTCGGAACTATCCGTTGACATTTTCGGCGATTCATATTAGGATAGCAGTGTTTCGTGTCGCCACGGCGGCAAGAACTTACTGACCCACTTCCATCATTGGGAAGCAACGGCCATACGGACAGCCGGGTCAACTGCCGAGTGCGGAGAGTATCCGCAGGTTTGATTGCGTTGAAAGCGCAAATTTTATGAGTTGGCTACTGAATAGCCAGTTGGTTACTTCATAACCAAGTGTACTTGGGTACACGCTTGTAAAACGGTCAAAAAGAGTAGTAAACGTAAGTTCTTACTGTCAAAGCTCTGGATGGTCCATAGGAGAAGGCGGCGCGGGCGAAAACTATCTGTCCGCACGAAGCGAGGCCGTATGCGCGGCCCCTGAATCCGATTTACAAGATGTGCCTTGGTACAGGGCGCATCTTTTTATTTGCGCCTACCAATGTTTAGGAGGTAACGCACGGATGGACCACACGAAAACACCCCTGGCGGACGCGCTGGAGGCGGTGCGCTCCGAACGTATCGTGCCGTTCGACGTGCCCGGCCACAAACGCGGGCGCGGCAACAAACTGCTGACGGAGTTTCTGGGCGAGCGATGCATGAGCGTGGACGTGAACTCCATGAAATCGCTGGACAACTTAAGCCATCCCGTATCGGTGATCAAAGAGGCGGAAGCCCTCGCAGCGGACGCGTTCGGCGCAGCGCATGCGTTTTTCATGGTGGGCGGCACCACCTCCGCCGTGCAGGCGATGATCCTGTCCACGCTCAAGGCGGGCGACAAGGTGATTCTCCCCCGCAACGTGCACCAAAGCGTGATCAACGCCATGGTGTTGTGCGGCGCGGTGCCCGTTTACGTAAACCCGGAAACCGACGCGCGGCTTGGCATCGCCCTGGGCATGTCCTATGCGTCGGTCGAGCGCGCGGTGGCCGGCGCGCCTGAGGCAAAAGCCATACTCGTGAACAATCCAACCTATTACGGCATATGTTCCGATTTAGCCCGTATTACGAAGCTCGCGCACGTGCACAACATGCGCATGCTGGTGGACGAAGCCCATGGCACGCACCTGTATTTCGGCAGGAATATGCCGCCTTCCGCTATGGCGGTAGGCGCGGATATGGCAGCGGTGAGCCTGCACAAGTCCGGCGGTTCGCTGACGCAAAGCTCCATGCTTCTTTGCGGCGCCGGCGTGAATGCTGATTACGTGCGCCAGATTATTAACCTTACGCAGACCACCAGCGGCAGTTATCTGCTGCTTTCCAGCCTCGATATTTCACGCCGCAACCTTGCGCTGCATGGTGAGGAAATTTTCGACCGCGTCACCCGCCTGGCCCGTTATGCGCGCGAGGAGATCAACGGCCTTGGCGATTACTACGCGTTCTCCGACGAGCTGGTCAACGGCGACAGCATTTTCCAATTCGACGAAACGAAGCTATCCGTGAATACCCTGGACGTCGGGCTTGCGGGCATCGAGGTATACGACCTGCTGCGGGACCGTTATGATATTCAGGTGGA
>CAYRPW010000265.1:0-3759 GCA_964426145.1 uncultured Oscillospiraceae bacterium | reverse complement strand
TCGGCGTAGGGTATCATCGAGTTGTGCATGACGTCGGCCATGGACATCTGGAGGATCCCCTGCATATTTTGCTCAGGCAAGCGGCTCACCTGCTTTCAGTGTTTCGGCGATTTCCGTAAAGGTGTCCTCGCGGTTGAAGTTGGCATACTGGCTGATGAACTCCCTCCGGGGCTCCACCTTGTCCCCCATAAGCACGGACACGCGGTGCTCCACCTGCGCGGCGTCTTCGATGGTCACCTGCAAAAGCTTGCGGTTCTGCGGATCCATGGTGGTGGACCAAAGCTGTTCGGGGTTCATCTCGCCCAGGCCCTTATACCGCTGGATGGTATAGTTTTTCTTGTCCTGCGTCACCTTCTGGAGTTCCGTATCATCATAGGCGTAAATATTTTTCCCGCCCATCGTAACGCGGTAAAGCGGCGGCATGCCGATGTAGATATGCCCCTCGGCTACCAGCTCTCGCATGTAGCGGTAGAAGAACGTCAGCAGTATCGCCCGGATATGCGCGCCGTCCTGATCGGCGTCGCTCAGAATGATCACCTTGTGGTATTTGAGATTGTCCAGGCTGAAGCTCTCGTCGATGTTGGTGCCAAGCGCGGTGATGACGGAGCGGAATTCCTCGTTGGCCAGCACCTGGTCCAGCCGTTTCTTTTCGGCGTTCAGCGGCTTGCCCCGCAGCGGCAGAATGGCTTGAAACCGCCTGTCCCGGCCCTGCTTGGCGCTGCCGCCGGCGCTGTCGCCCTCGACGATGAATAGCTCGTTCTGCTCGGGCGTGCGCCCCGAGCAGCTGGAAAGCTTCCCGACCAGCGGCGCGGCTTCCAGCGCGGTTTTCGCACGGGCAACGTCACGCGCCTTGCGGGCCGCTGCGCGCACCTGCGCGGCTTTCACGGCTTTTTCTATCAGCTTTGCCGCGAGCTCCTGATGCTTCAAGTCCTCGAAATACGCCGTCAGCTGCTGTGTGAGTATGGCTTCGATGGCGGGCCGCACTTCGGTATTGCCGAGCTTGCCCTTGGTTTGCCCCTCAAATTGCGGATTTTTCACCATGGCGACCATCACGGCCGTCATGCCCTCGCGGAAATCGTCACCGCCCAGGTTGGCATCCTTGTCCTTCAAAGCGCCCAGCCGCCGGGCAAAATCGTTGAGTACTTTCGTGTACGCCGTGCGAAAGCCCGTTTCGTGCGTGCCGCCTTCGGAGGTGGGAATGTTGTTGACGTAGGAGAACACGTTTTCCGTATACCCGTCCGTATACTGGATGGCAATGCGGAAGAGAATGTCCTCCTTCGCGCCCTCCAGGTAAATGGGTTCGTCATGCAGGGGGGTTTTTTCAGCGTTGAGGTATTTCACGTAATCCGCGATACCGCCGTCGTAACAGAACACCGATTTGCCTGCGTTCGCGCCTCCGCCGTTTTCCTCGGTATCCGCAGCGGACGCTTTGCGTTCGTCCTCAAAGGTAATGGTAACGCCCTGGTTGAGATAAGCGAGCTCGCGCAGCCTGCGCAGCACCAGCTCGCCGTTGAACTCGGTGGTTTCAAACACCCGCGGGTCGGGCAGGAAGCGCACCAGCGTGCCGCGCTTGCGCGTATTGGAAATAGTCTGCAGCGGCGTTGCGACGCGCCCCGCGACGATTTTGTTCAGTTTCTTATCAAAAGCGGATTCAAAGCGGATCTGCGAATGCCGGAAATCGCGGAACACATCCACCGTCATCCATTCGGACAGGGCGTTGACCACGCTGGCGCCTACGCCGTGCAAGCCGCCCGAGTAGGCGTAATTTTCGTTGTCGAACTTGCCGCCCGCATGCAGCTTGGTGTAGATCACCTCCACGCCGGAAACTTTGAGCGTCGGGTGCTCGTCAACGGGCACGCCACGGCCGTTGTCCCACACGGAGGCGGAACCGTCCTGATGCAGGGTCACGTCGATGGTGGTGGCAAAACCGCCCATCGCTTCGTCCACGGCGTTATCCACGATTTCCCAAAGCATATGGTGCAGCCCGCGGCTGCCCGTTGAACCGATATACATACCCGGGCGCATACGGACGGCGTCCAGCCCCTCGAGCACCTTGATTTTATCCGCGTTATACGAGGCCATTCCCTCTCTCCTCACTTATACGCAATTCTACTGCTAACAATGGATTATAGCATATTTTGTGGCTCGCCACAAGGAACGGCCCCCATATCCTGAGGATGCGGGGGCCGTTGTATTTGTGTACCCGGTGAAACCGTGGTCTAGGCGAGCATGATCCTGCAATAGCTTTTCTTACCTTTTCTGAGCATCAAGCCTGCGGAGCCGAACTGCGCGGCGGTGAGCACCGCGTCGATATCGGCAACTTTCTCATCATTTACGGTCACCGCGCCCGCTTCCACCATCTTCCGGGCTTCGCCGCGGCTTTTGCACAGGCCGCATTCCGAAAGCCAGGTTGTCAGGCGGGCGTCCTCGTTCAGCTGCGCCGCCGTGAGCGTAAAGGTCGGCACGTTTTCCAGGCTCCCCTGCCCGCCGAACAGCGTTTCCGCGCCGTCCATCGCCTTTTTTGCTTCCTCTTCGCCATGGATCAGCTTTGTCATCTCGAAGGCAAGCACTTTTTTCGCTTCGTTGATTTCCTGGTCCTTCAGCGCGCCGAGGCGGCGCACTTCGTCCATCGGCAGGAAGGTTAAAAGCGCAAGGAAGGTTTCCACGTCCGCGTCCTGCACGTTACGCCAGTACTGGAAGAACTCGTAAGGCGATACGCGGTTTTTGTCCAGCCACAGCGCGCCTTTCTCGGTCTTGCCCATTTTTTTGCCGTCGGAGGTCATAATCAGCTTGTTGGTGAGGGCAAACGCATCTTCCCGCTCCTTGCGGCGGATGAGATCCGCACCGGCGAGGATATTGCTCCACTGATCGTCCCCGCCGATCTGCATGCGGCAGTTATAGCGGCGGAACAGCTCCAGAAAGTCATAGCTCTGCATGAGCATGTAGTTGAACTCCAGGAATGTAAGCCCCACTTCCAGCCGCTTTTTGTAACATTCGGCGGTCAGCATGCGGTTGACGGAGAAGTAAACGCCGATATCGCGCAGGAAATCCACGTAGTTCAGGTTTAGCAGCCAATCGGCATTATTGGCCTTGATCGCTCCGCCCTCCTCGAAATTGATCAGACGGCTGATCTGGTTTTGGATGGCCAGCGCGTTTGACGCGATCTCTTCCCGGGAAAGCATCTGCCGGAGCTCGGTTTTCCCGCTGGGATCGCCGACCATGGCCGTGCCGCCGCCAAACAGGATGATGGGCCTGTGCCCGGCGCGCTGCAGGTGGCTTGCCACGATCACGGGAACGATATGCCCCACGTGCAGGCTGTCGGCCGTCGGGTCGATCCCGACGTAAAAGGTCATCGGCTCCTTGTCCATCGCCTTGTACAGATCTTCTTCGAAGGTAACCTGCGCAAGGATGCCGCGCTCCTTGAGCTGATCGAGTATATGCATTAATTCCCGCTCCCTTATCGTTGTGTGAACATTTCCCTCAGAATACCCATTCCCGTGTGGATCTGCTCCAGCGTGCTGTTGGAGAAATTGAGGCGCAGGGTGTTGTGATGGCCGCCCTCGGGATAGAAATGCGTGCCCGGCACATAGGCAACGCCGCGATCCACCGCTTCCTGGAAGCGTTCGGTTGCGTTGCAGCCCTCCGGCAGCGTGCAGAACACGAACAGCCCTCCCTCGGGCGTGGTATATCGCGTGCCCTCGGGGAATGCTTCCAGCTCGGAAAGCATCGCGTGCAGCTTTTCGCGGTAAGGCCCGAGAA
>CAYRPW010000264.1:0-3761 GCA_964426145.1 uncultured Oscillospiraceae bacterium | reverse complement strand
AGGCGCAATCCGGGCAGCTGCCCGCAAGCCTTCGGCAGCTTGCCATCGGCGGGGAAGAGGTAAACCTTTTGTGCACAGAGCTGCGCGTACCCCGGGATCGCATCGGCGCTGTGCTTCACGCGCTGTGGCGGGAGGCTGTAAGCGGGGAACTGTCCAACACGCGGGAAGCGCTGCTTGCCCGCGCGCGGGCGCTGCTGCATTGACAGCCTTTCCGGCGGATGATACACTTGGCTGAGGGATTTCCCAAATGTTGAGAGATTTAAAACAGAAGGGAGAGCGGCCTTTCGTGTGCGTATGGGATGAGAACACCGGCAAAATCGCACTGGCGGACGGCTTTTCCCTTTGGGCGCAAATGCCGCGCAAAACGCTGATCGCAGGGCTGGAGACGCTCACGGGCAAACCCTGTCGTACGGACGACGCCCAGCACGCTACGGTGCTCTCCAGCGCTGTGTTTCCGTTTTGCGAAGGTATGGCGGCATGCCTTTGCGCTTTCCACCGGGGGCGGCTCCACATTGTGGAGTTTTTCCCGCAGGGCGGCACGGCGGCGCAGCAGCGCGCGCGGCTGTTCCGCTTTCTGGGCGTGGGGGACCCCTGCCCGGAACCCCCGCGGGGTGTGCTTTCACGCCTGCCGCTTTGCACGGCCTTCGTCGCCACGGATCCGCGCGGCGGCGCCTCGTCGCTTCGCATTACGTATACAATCAGGGAGTGACGGTCATGCCCGGCAACATCACCCCGGTCGTCCATGAATTTCTGGTTCGTTTTCAGCAGGGCGCGCTTAAGGAAACCGGCCGCAGGCCGCTTGCGTTTCTGCGCACGCCGATGGACGAAAGCCTCGTCGTGCCCGGCTGCCAGCGCCCCGGGTTCGTGTTTTGGCAACCCGCGCCCTGGCCGCAGGGCGGCGCGCCTCTGGGCGAGCACGCAGGGGAGTTCCACCGGGATATCGTGGACTATCTGTCCGTTTGCCAAACGCTTGAAATCCGTTTCAAGCTCCCCGTTACGCCGGTGAAAAGCCCGCTGAGCTTTCTGTATGACCGCGTGTTTGAAATGTACCCAAACACCGTTTCCGCCCCGCCTTCCCAGGCGTTTGCGGAGGCGTTGTTCGCAAGCCGCCTGGATGATTGCGCGCCGCCCGCGTTTTGCATGGCGGCCACTTGCGACGGGCTGGAGCCCCTGCGCATGATGCTTTGCGCAGACGATGCCCAGATGTACGTGCTGCGTGCCGCCGATGCGGAGCAGCCGGTGTTTTGCAAAATCACCCTCGACCGCCTGCTCCCCAAGCTGCGCTTCGTTTACGAATTCTGATTTCATTCCGGGAAAGGAGGCAGCCATGAAAACCGGCACCCAGGGCATCGTCAGTTATGCGGGTTTATCCAAGGACGCGCTTCTTTCCGGCGCGGGCGTTTCGGTTTGGCATGGGGATCTGCCCGGCCGTTTCCGGGATTTCATCCCGCTGTTTCCCGCGGAAATGATCCAGAATATGGAGTACGTCGGCAAGGCTTCGCCGGAGAACCGGTTCGTATCCCCCGGCGGTTTCAGCACCGATCCCGCCGAGTACCACTTCAAGATGCTCAACGAAAACCCGGCCCTGTATGCGGACGGCAACCGGGACCGCAACTTCGGTTATGACGGAACCTATCAGGGTAAGGGCGTTTTTGCCGTGGATGCCGCCTGGGCGGACGCGTTTCCCCAGTACCGGCCGTTTCTGGGCGAACGGCTGGTTTTGCACCTCATCGGCGGCGGCTGCCAGGCCGTGGCCGTGCCCGAGAGCCTGAAAATCCGTTCCGGCTTTCTGGATCAAATGGAGGAACTGCTGGAAATCACGCCGCGGGCGCAGTCCTTCGTGCGGTATGCGGCGGCTTACGTGCGCTCCGGCGAGCCCTACGATGCGGACATCTGCGCCGCCGAGTTTATGCAAACCACGGACCGGCAGGCCGTGAACATCACCCAGCGGGAACTTGAGTTAACGCTTCAGCGCCGGGCTATGGCGGCCGGCAGGCGCGCGGCAGACGGCGGCGAGGTTTTCTATCTGCAAAAGGCGCGCCAGGCGGTGCGCATCGGCCAGTATCAGCCCACCCGCTATGCGTGCGATTTCTTCAGCGAACAGGCGGTTACCCCGGCGTTTGCGCGGCTGGCGCAGCCCTATACGGAAGGCCTCGATTTTGTAAGCGATTTTTGGATTCCCTATGCGGAAATCCTGCCGTATATCACCCACGGCGGCGCGGCGCTGCAAATGCGCGCGCTGTGCGAAAGTTTCCAGATTGCCCCGGCGTTCGACCCCGGGACCGGCGGAGGGGTTTACCCCAACGCCCTGCGCGTCGCCGTGATCCGCGACCGGGAGCTGAAAATCATGACCGCCGAAGCGCTCAACAACGGCGCGTACGGCAGCGGGCTGAACGCGGACGGCCGGATGTGCAGGCATGTGTTCATTGAAAACAGCCTGGCGCAGATCCGCGCCCGCCGCATCGACGTGGAAAAGATCACCTTCCGCTGCGAAAGCGAGCCGCTGCCGCCGGAGCAGTTTTTAGCCCAGCGCAGGCGCGCCAAAGCGCAGGAAGCAAAGGGCAGGCTGATCGACGCGCTGTACCGGCTGCACATGGCGCAGTGCGGCGGGGAGGCAGCCGAAGAAACGCTGCGCCGCCTGCGGGACAAGGCGGACGCGCTGCTTGCCGCCGTGCCTGCGGATGGCGGCGGCGTAAGCGGTTACGATTCGGATATCCGCTACCTGCGCCGCAGGCTGGAACAAACAACCGCGGAAGACCCGCAGCGGGAGGCAAGCGTGGAGTGCGGCTATGCCATGCGCAACGCCTACTGCCGCCTGCAGGACCTGGACGCGGACGAACCCCGGGAACAATTCGCGGCAGAAAAACCGCAGGCAAACGCCGCCGCGCATACGAAAGGAGAGTATCCCATGAAACTCACGCCCAAAGATATCGCCAAGATGCTCGACCACAGCACCCTCCAGCCCTTCCTCACCCAGGCAGACGTCCGCACGGGCTGCGAAATAGCCCTCAAATACGGCACCGCAAGCGTCTGCGCGCGGCCCGGCGATATGCCGCTGGTCAGGGAAATGCTTTCAGGCAGCGACGTGCATGTGTGCACGGTGATCGGTTTCCCGCACGGCAACCACAAGCCGGAAATCAAGCTTGCCGAGGCCGAGGCCGCGCTTGCCGACGGCTGCGAGGAACTCGATATGGTTATCAACGTCGGCAGGCTGATCGCCGGGGACGATCAGTACGTGGAGGACGAGATTGCCGAAATCTGCGCCCTTGCCCACAGCCGCGACGCCAAGGTGAAGGTGATTATCGAAACCTGCTACCTGACCGACGAACAGAAGGTGCGCGTGTGCAGGCTTGCCGCCGCCGCGGGCGCGGACTGGGTGAAAACCAGCACCGGCTACGGCACCGCGGGCTGCAAGCTGGAAGACGTGATTTTGATGCGCAAGAGCGTGCCCGCCGATTGCCAGGTGAAGGGCTCGGGCGGCATCCGCGATCTGGATACGGTGCTTGCGCTGCGCGCCGTGGGCGCCACGCGCTGCGGCGTATCCGCCACCGAGAAGATCATGGCGGAGGCGGAGGTCCGCTATGCCAACGGAACCCTGCAGGAAGCGTCCCTGGAAGACCTCTCCTTCGAGGAGGACGGAAGCTACTAAACCGCTTTGCACTGAAAGCGCGGCCCATGAAAAAGTTGCTCGAAAACGGCGCTTCAATCTTGACAGACTGCCGTTCCTGTGCTTTAATAATGGAGCGCTTTTGAAGTGCAAA